>JACQHM010000024.1 GCA_016199025.1 Candidatus Methylomirabilota bacterium
CTCCTCCAGACCCTCCACGACACCAATTCCTTGGTCAGAGAGGCCGCCGCTCGCGCCCTGGGCCAGCTCGGCCGGGCCGACGACCGCATCGTCACCGCCCTACACCAGGCCCTCCACTCTGGTAATTCCCTTCTCCAAGTGGACGCCGCGGAGGCCCTGGCTCGGCTTGGCCAGACCGATGAAGCCATCGTCACTACCGTCCTCAAAGCCCTCCAGAACGACGATTTTGGAGTGCAACGGGCCGCTGCGGAAGCCCTGGGCCGACTGGGCCACCCCGATGACCGGATCGTCGCCGCTCTCCTCCAGACCCTCCAGAGCAGCGAACCCTTTGCCCAAGAGGGGGCCGTGCAAGCCCTGGGCCGACTAGGCCGGGCTGACGATCGCATCGTCTCCGCCCTCCTTCAGGCCCTCCGATCCTATAATATCTTTGTTCCAAGTGTCGCCGCTCGCACCCTGGACTGGCTCAAGGCCACTTCGCCCCAGGTCCTTCAGGCCCTTTGGGAATTAGCCAACCAACGAGACAAATTCGTCAGCAATGACGCCTTCATAGCCCTTTGGCAACTGGCCCTCTTCCGCGGAACCGATCGGATCAACGGGCAGGTCACGCGTGGGACTTCTGGCTGACGGCTGACCGCTGACGGCTGAACCCTTACAAGAAACATCAGCGATAGAAGGCCTCCCGCTCGCCGCTGATCACCTCCACGTTCCGGAGGGCCCCTCCCCGTAAGATCCGAAACTCCACCTTCTCCCCCGGTCTCTTCTTCCAAAGCTCTCCGTAAAGCTCCCGACGGGTCTCGACGCCGACATAGCCAATACCCCGGATCACGTCCCCCACCAGAAGGCCCGCCGCCTCGGCAGGCCCCCCCGGGACGAGGCCGGCAACCTCAATGCCCTGCTCCGTAGGCTCCACATAGAAACCCACCCACGCCCTTTTAGACCGGCTGACAACGGTCCCGAACCGGAGAAGCTCCTCTTGCCTCAACATGTAGAGGTCAATGGGGATGGCAAGACTTGGCCGGATCAGCTCACCTATGTTCAACGAGATGATCCCAATCACCCGCTGGGAGAGGTCACATAAAGGGGCCCCGCCGAAGCCCGGGTTCGGGGCCGTCGTCATGATGGCTCGATCTAACGCGTATTCCCACGGGGCATCGAACTCCCCCAGGTAGCTCACGAACCCTCCACTGACCCTTCGCTCCAAGGGGCCGATGGTGCCCATGATGAAAACGGAATGGCCGAGCTTCACTGCCGAAGAGGATCCGAGCGGCAACGCGGGTAGAGACCTACCCCCCTGAACCTTCACGACGGCTAATCCGCTTTCGAAGTCCTTGGCGACCACCTCCCCTGGCACCTGGCGGCCATCGGAGAGGGTGACGGTAACCACCTTGGCCCCCAGGACGACGTAGTTCACCGTCAGGACGGAGCCTTTTCGATCGACGATCACGCCAGAACCCATCCGCTCGTTCCCCAGGATCACCACGGACGGATGATCCCGGCGGATCCTGACGTGGAGGTTCACGGTCGCCGCCAAGACGTTCCTGATCACCTCAATGGGTGCATCCATCCAAAGCCTCCCCCTTAAGCCTCCCACCCGGTCAACCCCAGGGAGAAAAGACACCCTTGAATGATGGTATGCATTTCACCGAAAGAATGCAAGCCAGAAACGGTGAGCCGCACTTCACCCCCGGCTCTTCTTTTCCTTGCAGGCTCACACCTCTTGTGCTAGGGTATGACTTATCCCAAATAGGCATACTTTCGAGAAGGGAGGGAAACGCGTGCCGAGGGTGACGATTTACCTCACGGAAGCTGTCGCCAACGAGCTGGAGAAGTTCGCCAAGGAGAACAACCTTTCGGCTTCTTGGGTCCTCCGACGCTCCTACCAGATCGCGAAACCCCGGCTGATGCGGGAGGTGGGGGAGCGCTCGTGGCTTTCGAAGCGGATCACCGAGGTGGTTGATCAACTTCGGGAGGAGGCCAGGCGAAAGGGGATCGGGGAAGAGGAGGTCGCCAGGGCGATCGCCGCGGTTCAGGGATCGAAGAGACGGTCCAAAAAGCTTTCGATGATCCTCCCTTCGTTGACTCAGTAGCAAAGGGGTCATGGACATGACGGCAAACGATGAGGAGAGGAAGGAATGGACGAATTCGTCCTAAACCAGTTGACCGTCAGGGGCGATACCTGGCGGGTCTTCCGGATCATGGCGGAGTTCGTCGAGGGGTTCGAGACCCTGGCTCAGATCCCTCCCGCCGTTTCCATCTTCGGTTCCTCTCGGGCAAAGCCCACGGATCCGGCCTACGTCCTGGCGGAGGAGATCGCCAAGCTCTTGGCCCGGCATGGCTACTCGGTGATCACCGGTGGTGGCCCGGGGATCATGGAGGCCGCCAACAAAGGGGCAAAGGAGGGCGGCGGGCTCTCTGTCGGCCTGAACATCGAGATCCCGGCGGAGCAAGCCCCGAACCCCTATATCGGCAAGCTCTTGAACTTCCGCCACTTCTTCGTCAGGAAGGTGATGTTCGTCAAGTACTCCGTGGCCTTCGTCATCCTCCCCGGAGGCTTCGGCACCCTCGATGAGCTCTTCGAGGCGGTTACCCTCATCCAGACGAAGAAGGTGAAACCGTTCCCGGTGATCCTCGTCCAGGGGGACTACTGGAAAGGGCTGCTTCATTGGCTCAGGGACGTCGTCACCCGTCAGGGAAACATCTCCTCCGATGATCTCAACATCCTGGAGGTCGCCGACACCCCGGAAGAGGTCCTCCAGCTCATCAAGGCCTCCGTCCCCCGCGAGCCTGCGGGCACCTGACGGCTGCTGTACAGATGAGTCTCTCACACCCCTCGCCGCTCTCGGCCGGCGAGGTCGAAGGGTTCAAGGGATGGCAACGCTCCAGGATGATCTCCAGAAGGTGCTGGAAATCAACGAACGTTTTTACAGGGCCTTCGAAAGCCTGGACATGCACCGGATGGAAGAGGTCTGGGCCAAAGGGAGCCACGTGACCTGCATCCATCCGGGCTGGAACCTCTTCCGTGGCTGGGACGCGGTGAAGGCCAGTTGGGAGGCGATCTTCAAGAATACGGAGACCATCTGGTTCACCCTGAGCGATGTCAAGGTTGAGCTGAAGGGGTCGCTGGCCTGGGTGGTCCTGATGGAGAACATCCTCTCAGAGACGGAGGAGGGCCTTTCAGCCACCTCGATCCTTGCCACCAACATCTTCGAGAAGGTAGACGGCCAATGGCTCATCATCCACCACCATGCCTCTCATATCTTCGCCTCCCACGTCCAATTCGCCCCCGGCTCCTCAACCGTCCACTAGGCGCTTTGAATCATTGAAAGAAAGGGCCTGCCCGTGAAGAGCGGGAAGGGGAAAGGGAAAGCACCTCTCGACACCGGGGCCCGGCGCAGGTTTCAGCAACGCCTCTTGAACTGGTACCGGGCGAACCGGCGGAACCTCCCTTGGCGGAACACGACTGATCCTTACAAGATCCTGGTTTCGGAGATCATGCTCCAGCA
>JACQHM010000173.1 GCA_016199025.1 Candidatus Methylomirabilota bacterium
AGCCCTGGGCAGCCCTGGCCCTCATCGGCATCGAGCTGGAAAACTGAACAGCCCTGCCCATCTCCCTGTCCCCGCGAAAGCCCTTGCTCTTTAAAAGAGAGAAATGATATAGTGTTTCAACCAGGTTCGCCCGTTCGCATCCAAATGTCCCTGAGGGTCATTTCTACAAACGGATGGCCATCCTCCCGAGGGGGAGCGGGCGATGAGGATCAGTGTCCACGGGTTCGAGACCGATCTGGGAAAAGAAAGCGTTGAGATGTTGAGCAGGTGACAACGAAGGATTCAGGGGCAAGGAGCGAGGGAATGATCGATCGAATGCGATTGGTCAACCATCTCCTGGAGCTGGTGCAGATCGATAGCCTTTCCAAGAGGGAGCGGGAGATCGCCCTCCGCTTGAAGGGGGAGCTGGAGGCCTTAGGGGCGGACGTCACGATCGACAATGCTGGGGAGAAGGTGGGGGGGAGCGTGGGGAACGTCGTGGCGACCTTCAGAGGGGATGCCCCGTCTGCCCCCCCGATCCTGCTTTCGGCCCACATGGATACCGTCGTCCCCGGCGAAGGGGTCA
The DNA here is from genome assembly GCA_016199025.1 of Candidatus Methylomirabilota bacterium. GTDB lineage: Bacteria > Methylomirabilota > Methylomirabilia > Methylomirabilales > JACQHM01 > JACQHM01. The sequence continues at coordinate 566 of JACQHM010000173.1, forward strand.
AGCCCGTTGTGGAGGGCAACATCATTAGGAGTGATGGGACAACGATTCTCGGGGGCGACGACAAATCAGGGATCGCTGCCATCTTAGAAGCGATCAGGGTCTTGAAGGAGAAGCATCTTCCGCATGGCGACATCGAGGTGGTCTTCACCATCTGCGAGGAGCTGGGGCTCCTGGGGGCGAAGCACTTCGACACCTCCCGTCTCCGCTCGCGTTTCGGCCTGGTCCTGGATTGTGACCATCTCTCTTGCTTGATCACCAGGGCCCCGGCCGCGTACCGGATCGAATTTAAAGTCCACGGCCTGGAGGCCCACGCTGGGGTCTGTCCGGAGCGGGGGATCAGCGCCATCAAGGTGGCCGGCGAGGCTATCGCCTCCATGAAGCTCGGGAGGATTGATGACGAGACGACGGCGAATATCGGGGTGATCCAGGGAGGATTGGCCACGAACATCGTCCCGAACCTGGTCGTCGTCAAAGGGGAGGCAAGGAGCTTAAACGTAGCGAAGCTGGACGCTCAGATGGAGCACATGAGGGCCTGTTTCCACGAGGCGGCCTCGCGCCACCGCCTGACGTTGGAGGGGAAGACCGTCGAGGCCAGGGTCGAGGAGCAGATCTTGAACGATTATCCGAAGATGGATGTTCCCGAGGGATCAAGGATCGTCACCCTCGTCAAGCAGGCGGCAGAGAAGCTGGGACTGGAGATGCAGACGGCGGCTACCGGGGGCGGCTGTGACGCCAACATCTTCAATGGCCAGGGGTTGGAGGTGGTCAACCTGGGGACCGGGATGCGGGAGATCCACACCGTTAAGGAATACCTGGAGGTGGACGAGATGGTCCGCTCCACCCAACTGGTCCTGGAGGTCCTCCAGCTCAACGCCACCGCCAGGTAAGGGGCGGCAGGATGTCGTGAGCGGATCCAGGATCGAACAGTTCAAAGAGATCCTGGCCCTTGACCCGAACGACGAGGTGGTCCACTACGGGCTGGGGGAGGAGTACCTCAGGGCTGGGATGTTTGAGGAGGCCGTCCAGGAGTTCGAGACGGTGATCCGCTTAAAGCCTGACTACACGGCGGCCTACCGGGAGCTGGGGAAGGCCCTGGAGAAAGGGAGGAGGATCGAGGAGGCCAAAGAGGCCTACCGGAAAGGGATCGAGGTCGGTTCATGGACAGGGGACCTCCAAACGAAGAAGGAGATGGAGGTGTTCTTAAAGCGCCTGGGGAAAGGCTAAAGGAGGGAAGGGGAATGCCGGAGGGGCTTGCGACATCCATGGTTGAATTCCGGAGCGACGGGGTGACCGTCATCGGCTACTTGGCGAGGCCGAAGGCGGTCGGGACCTACCCAGGCGTCATTGTCGTCCAGGAGTGGTGGGGCTTAAACGACCATATCAAGGATATCGCCAGGCGCCTTGCTCAGGAAGGTTACATCGCCCTAGCCCCTGATCTCTATTCCAGCCTGGGCCACCAGGTGACGACGGACCCCAACCAGGCGGGGCAGCTTATGAGATCCTTAAGGCAGGAGGATGGGTTAAAGGACTTGAACGCCGCCGTCCGGCACCTGAAGGCTATCGAAGGGGTGGAGAAGGAGCGGATCGGCGTCATCGGTTTCTGCATGGGGGGAACCTATGCCCTCCTCCTCCCCTGCCATAACAAGGACATCAAAGCGGCTGCTCCCTTCTACGGGCAGATCCCCTCCCCCGACGATCCCCTCAAGAACCTTGCCTGTCCCGTCCTCTACCTCTACGGGGAGGAGGACGGATGGATTACCATGCAGGACGTGAACCGCCTGAGGGAGGCCTTAAAGAGATATCACAAGTCTGGGGAGGTCGTGACCTATCTGGGCTGTCCCCATGCCTTCTTCAACGACACGCGGAAGGATGTGTACCGGGAAAGGGAGGCCAGGGACGCTTGGGGAAAGGTCCTCAGGTTCTTCGAGCAACATCTGAAGGGTTAGGGCTTTGATGCACGAGCACCAAGACAAGCCCCACGAGGTTCAATATCGGTTCTGTCCCAGATGCGGCCACCCTTTGGCTTCGAGGAAGCTGAAGGAGCATGAGCCGGAGCGTTTGATCTGTCGGGGATGCGACTTCATCTTCTTCCTGGACCCCAAAGTTGCGGTCGGCACCATCCTTCCCTTGGACGGCGGGGTTGTCCTCTTAAAACGTGGCATTCATCCCGGCTATGGCCGTTGGGTCTTCCCCGGGGGGTTCGTAGACAGGGGAGAGGCGGTCGAGGAGGCGGCTATCCGGGAGGCTCGCGAGGAGGCAAACCTGGAGATCCGGATCGGGAGGCTGTTAAATGTGTATTCCTCTCCCGGGAACCCTGTCATCCTTCTGGTGTACGTCAGCGAGGTGGTTGGGGGGGAGCTTCAGGCAAGGGATGAATGTCTCGAGGCCAGAGTGTTCCGATTGGGCGAGATCCCCTGGGAGGAGCTGGCCTTCCCCAGCACGGCTGGAGCCCTTCGTGAATTCCTCGCAGGTCTCCAGGATTGAGGAGAGGCGCTTCAAAAACAGGCTGTTGACACTTCATGTTCCATAGGCTAGGATGAACACCACCAGGGTCACCTGTTCATGGCCAAGGGAAGATGAAGACGTCGAAGGATACCGGATCGTTTCCGGTCAAAGGGTAGAGAGGAGGAGAGGATGACGAATCGCCGGCGCTTGAAAACAGTGATTTCCATCTCCCTTCTTCCCCTGCTGGCCGTCCTGGCCTTTGTGCCAGTCGTCCAGGCGGTGGAGGTGGGAGACAAGGCCCCCGATTTCACCCTCCCAAGCACAAGGGGAGACAAGGTAAGTCTGGGTCAATTCCTGGGTAAGAAGAATATCGTTCTTGAGTTTTACGTCCTGGACTTCACGCCCACCTGAACGCAAGAGTTGTCGTCCAGTCGGGACGACTACTCGAAGTTCCAGGCCCTCGACGCCGAGATCATCGG
>JACQHM010000025.1 GCA_016199025.1 Candidatus Methylomirabilota bacterium
CTCCAGGATCCACTCGCGGGCGAAGCTGCCGTCGCGGATCTGCGCGAGCGCCTCGCGCATCCGCGCGCGCGTGCTCTCGTCGATGATGCGCGGCCCTCGCGTGTAGTCGCCGTACTCCGCCGTGTCGCTGATGGAGTAGCGCATGTAGGAGAGACCGCCCTCGTAGATCAGGTCAACGATGAGCTTTAACTCGTGGAGGCATTCAAAGTAGGCCAGCTCAGGTTGATAGCCGGCCTCCACCAGGGTCTCAAAGCCGGTCTTGATCAACGCGGAGACCCCGCCACAGAGGACTGTCTGCTCGCCGAAGAGGTCCGTCTCCGTCTCTTCCTGAAAGGTTGTCTCCAAGACCCCAGCCCTGGTGCACCCGACACCCTTTGCATAGGCCAAGGCCAGCTCTTTCGCTTTGCCCGAGACATCCTGCTGGACCGCCAGGAGGGCCGGGACGCCTGAGCCCTCCACGAAGACCTCCCGCATCCGGTGGCCAGGGGCCTTCGGGGCAATCATGGAGGCGTCCACGTCCTTGGGCGGAACGATCTGGTGGAAGTGGATGTTGAAGCCATGGGCGAACATGAGAGTCTTCCCGGGAGTCAGGTGCTTTTCAATCGATTCCTGATAGACCTGTCGCTGGTGTTGGTCGGGGAGGAGGATCATGATGACCGAGCTTTCTTTTGCGGCCTCCTCCACCGTGGCGACCCTGACGCCCTCCTTCGTGGCCTTGTCCCAGGACCTGCTTCCCCGGTAAAGCCCCACGACGGCGTCTAAGCCGCTGTCCTTCAAGTTCAAGGCGTGGGCGTGTCCCTGGCTCCCGTAGCCCATGACAGCGATGGTCTTTCCCTTCAAGAGGGCAAGGTCCGCATCCTTATCGTAGTAGATCCTGGCCATTCCCCTCCTCCTGTTGAGCAACAACGATCATCTCCTTGCCCGCGGCCTGTTTCAGCTTCTCCTGGTAGCGTTTGGTAACGGCCTTGCTCCCCCTGACCATGACGACCTTCCCGGTCCTGACGACCTCCTGGATGCCGTAAGGTTTCAAGAGCTCGACGAAGGCATCTAGCTTGTCCTCATCCCCGGTCAGCTCCAAGGTGTAGGTCATCGGGGTCACGTCAACAACCTTCGCCCTGAAGATGTCAGCGATCCTCAAGACCTCGGCTCGGAAGGTTGGCTCGGCGTTCACCCGGATGAGGATCAGCTCCCGCTCGACAAGGTCTTCATCAGTCAGATCGCTGACCTTGATGACGTCGATCAGACGGTTCAATTGCTTCACAGCCTGCTCGATGACCCAATCGTCACCCCGAACGACGAGGGTCATCCGGGAGACGGTCGGGTCCAGGGTTTCCCCTACCGAGAGGCTTTCGATGTTGTAGCCTTTGGAGGCAATGAGGCCTGCGATCCGAGCTAGCACCCCCGTCTTGTTCTCCACCAGCATCCCGATGATGTGACGCCTCTTCCCGTCCTTGTCCCTCATATCCTCCCTACCTTTACCGGATACCCTGGAAGAGCTTCTCGGGGATCGGGTCACCGACGTCGATGATGTCCCTGATGGCCGCTCCCGCCGGGATCATGGGGAAGCAGTTCTCCTCGCGATCCACCACGACGTCCACCACGACAGGTCCAGGGGTGGAGACAACCTTCTCCACCACGGCCTTCATCTCCTCCGGGCGCTCGACCCGGAACCCGGTAGCGCCATACGCCTCTGCCAGCTTCACAAAGTCTGGATGGACAGCTAGGTCCACTTCCGAGTAGTTCTTCCCGTAGAAGAGCTCCTGCCATTGCCTGACCATCCCTAAGTACCTGTTGTTGATGATAAACACCTTGACCGGAAGGTTATACTGGACGCATGCCGCGAGCTCCTGCATGGTCATCTGGAAGCTCCCGTCCCCATCGATGCAGAGGACCAGATCTTTCGGGAAGGCCGCCTGGGCTCCCATGGCCGCCGGGAAGCCATACCCCATGGTCCCCAGCCCTCCGGAGGTAAGCCACCGCCTGGGGCGCCTCGAGCGGTAGTATTGGGCCGCCCACATTTGGTGCTGCCCCACGCCGGTCGAGATGATAGGGTCCTTGTCCTCCGTAGCCCTGATGATTGTCTCGATGGCGTATTGAGGCTTGATGGCTCCATCCTTCTGATCATAGCGGAGCGGATGCCTCCTCTTCCACTCCTCGATCTCGGCATGCCATTCTTCGAACTCCTTCGCCCAGTCCCGTTCCACCTTCCGCAGCTCCTGGTTAAGCTGGGCAAGGACATGCTTGACATCCCCGACGATGGGGACATCGACCTTGACGTTTTTCCTGATGGAGGTAGGGTCGATGTCGATATGGATGATCTTGCACTGCTTGCCGAATTCGGAGAGCTTCCCCGTCACCCGGTCATCGAACCGGGACCCGACGGCGATCATGACATCGCAGTGGATCATGCCCATATTGGCGGTATAGGTTCCGTGCATGCCCAGCATCCCCAGCCAGAGCGGGTGATCGGTAGGAAAGGCCCCAAGCCCCATCAAGGTGAGCGTGATAGGGGTCTTGGTGATCTCCACCAGCTCCTGAAGCTCTTGGTGGGCATCCGAATGGATGATCCCGCCGCCGCCATAAATGATGGGACGCTTCGCCTGAGCGATCAGGTCAGCCGCTTTCCTGATCTGGCCGATATGCCCGTTCAGGGTCGGCTTGTACCCTCGGATGTTGACCTCCTGCGGGTATCCCTTAAACTCGGCCTTCCCCATCAGGATATCTTTGGGGAGGTCTACCAAGACAGGGCCCGGCCGCCCGCTCCGGGAAATGTAATACGCCTCCTTGACGATCCGGGGGATATCCTCCGTCTTCATCACCACATAGTTGTGCTTCGTACAGGCCCGGGTGGTGCCAACCACGTCGGCCTCCTGGAACGCGTCGCAACCCATGACCGCCGTTGGGACTTGGCCGCTGAAGACGACGATAGCCATAGAGTCCATCAAGGCATCCGTCAACCCCGTGATCGTGTTGCAGGCACCGGGGCCCGAGGTCACCATGACGGTTCCTACCTTGCCGCTGGCCTTGTAGTACCCCTCCGCCGCGTGGGCGGCGGCCTGCTCATGACGGCAGAGGATATGTCTGATGGGGTGCTCAGGAAGGACATCGTAGGTATGGAGAATGGCCCCTCCGGGATGGCCGAAGACCGTAGTGGCCCCCTCCTCCACGAGGCATCTGAGAAGGATCTCGGAACCTGTCAACTTCATCGCTTGTCCTCCTTCTTGGCACGCGTCCTCGGCGGTCGTGCTTCAGAAACCCCTAACGGAGGCTGGAGCACCGCCCCTCGGTTTGCAGACGTCACAAGCGTGGTGTAGCGGGCCAGCCAGCCGGTGGTGACCTTTGGACGGGGAGGCCGCCATGCCTTCTTCCGCCTCTTCAGCTCCGCCTCCGAGACCTTCAATTCCACCAAACGCTTGGGGATGTCCACGACAATGATGTCGCCAGGCTGGATCAGGCCGATGGGCCCTCCTTCTTCCGCCTCCGGCGAGATGTGCCCAACACAGATCCCCCGCGTCGCCCCTGAAAACCGGCCATCGGTGATGAGGGCGACCTTGGTCCCAAGCCCCATCCCCGCAATGGCGGATGTCGGGGCCAGCATCTCCTGCATCCCCGGGCCACCCTTCGGCCCCTCGTAACAGATGACAACGACGTCCCCGGCCTTGACCCGCCCGGCCAGGATCCCGGCGTACGCGTCCTCCTGAGATTCGAAGATCACCGCCGGCCCCTCATGTCGTTGAACGGAAGGATCGACAGCCCCGACCTTCAGGATGGCTCCTTCCGGGGCGAGGTTGCCAAAGAGGATCGCCAGGCCGCCCTTTTGGCTGTAGGCATTCTCCAGGGGACGGATCACGTCCTGGTCGCGGATGGCCGCATCCCTGATGTTTACCCCGAGAGCTTGTAACGTCACGGTCTTGGCCTCCAAGTCCAGCAGGCCCTCTTTTCGGCTCAGCTCCTTCAGGATGGCGCTGATCCCTCCCGCCCGGTGCACATCCTCGACATGGTAATGCCCGGCGGGGCTTACCTTACAGATATATGGGGTCAACTCCGCGAGTTGGTTGATCCGCTCCAAGGGATAATCGATCCCTGCCTCGTGGGCAATGGCCAAGGTGTGGAGGACCGTGTTGGTGGAGCCTCCCATGGCCATATCCAGGATGAACGCATTATCGATAGAACGCCTCGTGACGATATCACGGGGTTTCAAGTCTGCTTCGATGATCTTGAGGATCTGTCTTCCGGCTTGCTGGGCAAGCTCCTTCCGCCCGTCATCAACGGCGAGGATGGTGCCGTTCCCCGGAAGGGCCATGCCGAGAGCCTCGGCCAGGCAGTTCATAGAGTTTGCCGTGAACATCCCGGAGCAAGAGCCGCAGGTCGGGCAGCCGGCCTTCTCCAGGTCCTTCAGCGTGGCCTCGTCGATCTTTCCCGCGCTGTAGGCCCCGACCCCTTCAAAGACGTGCGAGAGGTCCACCACTTGACCAGACTGGGTCCGCCCAGCCGCCATGGGCCCACCGCTTAGGTAAAGACAGGGGATATTGACCCGCATGGCGGCCATGAGCATCCCGGGAACGATCTTGTCACAGTTCGCGATGAGGATCAGCCCATCGAAGCAGTGGGCCAGGGCCATGGTCTCCACCGAATCAGCGATCAGCTCCCGGCTGGGGAGAGAGTATTTCATCCCCCCATGGCCCATGGCGATGCCGTCATCGACCCCGATCGTATTGAACTCGAAAGGGACACCCCCTGCCTCCCGGACCGCTTCCTTGACGATCCTTCCCAACTCCTGCAGGTGGGTATGGCCGGGGATGATCTCGACAAAGGAGTTGGCAATCCCGATGAACGGTTTCGAGAAGTCCTCCTCGCGCTGAATAGCTCCGGTAGCCCGAAGAAGGGACCGATGGGGTGCCCGTTCAAATCCCTTCTTGATGACGTCACTACGCATTTTTAGGATCTCCTCTCCCTAGTTCGATGGTATATTTTGCCAAACTCTTCCCCGTGAGTCGTCGGAGTAGCAGATCGGGTCCGATCCCCAACAAGAAGCAGCTATGGTTCCAAATTGCCGCTTGCCTTTACTCCGGTGATTGATGGGGAAGAGTGTTTTTCCATGTGATAGGGTGATAACGTAGCACTCTCTTACCCTGCTGTCAACCAAAAATATCACTCATGTTTGCCTTCCCCCCGTTGGGTTGCGGCCCTCTGCCAACGAGGGCCTCCTTGAGGAAGTTTAGCTCCTCACACCGCATGAGCCAAGCGGCTAAGAGGAAGAGGATCGCCGTGGCCGCAAGCACCCCGCCCACCCGAAGGGTCCCTTGGAACCCTTCGACGAGCAAGATCTCTGCTGGGACCAGGAGGGAGAGGAGTAGGATGGTGAGGGCCGCCAACGAGGTCTTGACAAAGGGGGTGACCTGCCCCCCCCATCCCAAAGGCCCTAGCTTGGATTTGAGGCGTCTAACAAGCCAGAAGAAGTTGACCAGGGAGGAGAGGGATGTGGCCAAGGCCAGGCCCCGCGCCCCTAGGGTCGGCATGAGGAGGAGGCTAAAGACGATGTTCGACAAGACCGCGCCTGCGCCAATCAGCACAGGGGTTTTCGTATCTTGGAAGGCATAGTACACGGGGGCCACGACCCGATTCAGGACATAAAACATGAGCCCCAAACTATAGAAGAGAAGGATCTCGGCCGTTGCCAGGGTTTCGGCTCTGGTGAATTCCCCGCGCTCAAAAAGGAGGAAAATAATAGGGACCCGGAAGACGATTAAGCCCAACATGGCGGGAAGGGTCAGGAAGAAGGCGAACCTCATGGAGAACATGAGGGTCCCTTTGACGGCTTCTAGCGATCTGACGGAGGCCTGGGAGGAGAGGGTTGGGAGAAGGGCCGTCGCCAAGGCGACGCCGAAGAGGCCGATGGGAAACTGGATCAGCCGGAAGGCGTAGTAGAGATATGAGATGCTCCCCTGGTCTAAAAACGATGCAAGGAAGGTTCCGATAAAGACATTAATCTGGGTGATGGCCAAGCCAAGGGTGCCAGGGATCATGAGTCTCCCGATCCGAAGCAGGCTTGGATCCTCGAAGTCAAGGGTTGGGCGGAACGGCAGCCCCTTCCGAGCGGCGATCGGGACCTGGATGCAGAGCTGCAAAATGCCGCCGAGGAGAACCCCGTATGCCAAGGCAAAAATGGGTTCATCGAGCCTGGAGGCGAGGAAGAGGACCGATGCGATCATGGCCAGGTTCAACATGACCGGCGAGAGGGCAGGCGTGGCGAAGTGTCCTAGGGCGTTCAGGATCCCCATAAAGAGGGCGCCGATGCCCACACAGAAGATATATGGGAAAATCCAACGGGTCAGCCGGATGGTGAGCGTAAGCTTCTCAGGAACGGTTGAGAAACCGGGGGCGAGGATCCTGACCAGCGCCGGGGCCAGGAGAACGCCCAGCAGGGAAACGGCAATGAGGAGGAGGCCTAAGACGGTCAGGGTCTTTCGGGCCAGCTCCCAGGCCTCGTTTCCCCCTCTCCGGAGGCGTTCAGCGAAGACCGGGACGAAGGCAGCGGAGAGGGCTCCCTCGCCGAGAAGCTCCCGGAGCATATTCGGGAGCCGAAAGGCCACGAAGAAGGAATCGGTGGCCATTCCGGCACCGAAGGCCTTCGCAACCACCATATCCCGGATGAAGCCTAAGATCCGGCTTAAAAAGGTCGCAGCGCTGATGACACCGGCCGCCCTGGCGATCGTTCTCCTTCCGTCCACCATGCTGGTTGCCCCCGCGGTCAAAGCAGTTCCTCACGTTCAAAAAAAGGCTTGACATCTCAGCCTGTTCCCATTATACATGATAGCCACAACACTACTAAATGGGGGAGATATGCCTCGAACACAATCAGCCATAAAGCAGATGCGGGTGAATAACCGGCGGAGGATCAGAAACCGCTCAGCCAGAACTGCCCTTCGGACGACTATCAAGAAGGTACGGGCCGCGATCGCTGCAAGGGATTTGGGCAAGGCCCAGGAAGCCCTCGCTCACGCGATCCCTGTCATCGATAAGGCTGTGGCGAAAGGGATCACCCACAAGAACTCAGCGGCCCGCTATAAGTCAAGGCTCGCCCGCCAGGTCAATGCCCTGCAAGCCTCCATAGCTTCCTAACCTCTGCAGAGGTCCACGATCAACCGCTCTAGAACAAGGCGTCCGTGCCCCCCACCTTTTAGCTCTCCATCGGCTTGGAGGAGCCTTGCAAGACCAGTCTGAAGCCTGATTCGGGGAAACGTCTTGGCTTGCTGGAGAAGGCTCCCTAGGTAGCGGGGGTAGATCCCTAGGCTTCGTTGCAGCTCTTCCAGCGTTGACCCTCTTCGTTGCAACTCCTGAGCCTTCAGAAGGAGTCGTACCTGGCGGGCCAACATCCCTAGGATGGCTGGGGGTTCCTCGCCGGCCTCCAAGAGGTGTAAAAGGCATCGGAGGGAGAGTTCAACATCTCTTTGCCCGACGGCCTCAACCAGTTGAAAGACGCTCAAGGTCCGCTGTTCTCCCACTAATATCTCGACATGTCCCCTCTGAATGATCGTTCCCTCCCCGGCGAAGAGGCAAACTTTCTCGAGCTCGTTCCGTAAAGGTCGGAGTTCCTCGCCAACAAGCTCTATGAGGAGATCCAAGGCCTCTTCTGCCAGTGTCTTCCCGAGGTTCGAGGCCCGTTCTCTCAACCATCCCTTGAGAGCTTCCCTTCTAGGTGCTTCAAACAAAAGAAGTCTACCTTTCCTCTCCAGTATCTTGACAAACCGCGTTCTTGCGTCAGGCTTTTTCCCAACCAAGATCAGGGTCGTTGTGGGCATGGGGTTCTCCAGATAGAGAGCCAGCTCTTGGAAGGAAGTAGGGCCCAGTTGATCGGCATCCTTGACAAAGATCACTCTCCTCGGTGAAAAAATCGGGGGAATCTTTGCCGCCCCTAAGATCGCCTCAACGGCCCCTTCCCCGCCTTGGATCATCTCGAGGTTAAACTCTCGACCTTCAGCAGGAACAAGGGTCTCGAGCAACGTGTTCAAGGCCTCTTCCACGAGAAGTTCTTCCCCATAAAGATAATACGCCGAGGCAACCCTGCCCCGGCGGATGTCCTGAAGCATTTGAGGATAGCCGGCCATCTCCTCCTCACAACCCCTTATAAGGAACCCTACGATGTAACAATATTGACGAGGCGCTTGGGGACGACAACCACCTGCTTGACCTCCCTCCCCTGTAGCCACTGCTTGATCTTCTTATCCTCCAGGGCCGCCTGTTTGATAGCCTCTTCATGGCTCGAGGCAGGGAGGGAGAGGCGGGTACGGAGCTTCCCATCCACCTGGACGACGATCACGATTTCTTCGGCCAGAAGGGCCTTGGGATCATAACCGGGCCAGGGCTTTGCGAAGATGCTCCCATCATGTCCAAGCATCTCCCACAACTCCTCAGCGAGGTGAGGGGCGAAGGGGGCGAGGACCCTCAGGACGGTCTCCACGGCAAACTTGAAGACAAAGCACCTCTCCTGTTCAGTCCCAGGGTCGCTATCCAGGTCGAAGTGGGAAAGCTCGTTCACCAGCTCCATCA
>JACQHM010000176.1 GCA_016199025.1 Candidatus Methylomirabilota bacterium
CTCAACCTATTCCTTGAACGACGGCAGTTTAAGCCTTGATGCGCCGGTAGAGACCGAACGCTCTGATACGTATATTTACGATCCAAGAACCCCAACCCCGACGATTGGGGGGCTGAACCTGGGCTCCACCAGCATCCCCGGAGGGCCCTACGATCAACGCCCAGTCGAGGTCACCCTCCTGACGTACACGACCGAGCCGTTAGCCGAGGATGTGGAGGTGACAGGCCCGGTGAGGGCCCTGCTCTATGCCTCCTCCACGGCCCTGGACACCGATTGGGTTGTAAAGCTGTCCGATGTCGATCCCACCGGGTATTCGCGGCTCTTGACCGAGGGGATCCTCAGGGCAAGGTACAGGGACTCGAAGGAGCACCCAACCCTGCTGGTCCCGGGGAAGGTGTACCCGTTCACGATTGACCTGTGGGCCGCCAGCAACCTCTTCAAGAAGGGGCACAGGATCCGGATGACGGTTTCGAGCAGCAACTTCCCCAGGTACGACCGAAACCCCAACACCGGCCACGAGGTCAAGGACGAGAAGGAGATGGTCGTTGCCGTGAACACGATCTACCACGATCCGGATCACCCCTCCCATCTCGTCCTTCCCATCATCCCACGGGGGTAATCGTTTGTGGCTTGCTCCATTGTTGCCCCTTTGGGGCTTCTTGTAAAAAGAACTTGACAAGGGGTCCGGAAATGGCATACCCCTGCTTGGAACAATGCAATTCTCCTATTACGGGATGTTCGCGAATATCTTCGCTCATGTATCTCGTAGCCTGAGAAAAAGTCTAAGATGTCCACGCACGACATCTGCTCCCTCAGCCTCACCCATGGCGAGCGTGATGCCGTGTACAAGGCCGTGATCAACCTGGTGGAGGCGTGGTTGGAGAAGGCAGAGAGTCTGAGAGGTCACCGGTCGGCCGAGGAGTCAGAAGAATGAACAAGAATATTGTGATACCAAAAGACAAGATCGCCGATTTCTGTCGGCGACATCACATCCGTAAGCTCGCCCTGTTTGGGTCCGTCCTACGAGATGATTTCGGCCCGGAAAGCGATATTGACGTGCTAGTTGAATTCGAGCCCGATGCCAGGGTAGGCTTTTTCAAGCTCTATGACCTCGAGCAGGAATTCTCTCAAATGTTGGGCGGGCGAAAGGTGGAGATTAACACACCTAAGTCTCTGAGCAAGTATTTCCGCGATCAAGTTCTGGCACAAGCAGAGGTCCTGTATGTCCAGACATGATCCGTTCGTACGTCTGCATCACATGCTGGACTACGCTCGGGAAGCTGTTGCAATGGCTCAGGGCAAAACCGCTACAGAGCTAAGCGAAAATCGGCAAATGGGTTTGGCACTCACCCACTTGGTTGAACTCATCGGCGAAGCCGCCAGCCAGGTCCCACGCGAGGTTCAGGCCCGATATCCTCACACACCATGGTCTAAAATCATCAGCATGCGTAACAGGCTTATCCATGGCTATGATTACGTGGACCACGACATCCTTTGGGATACCATCACCCATGACCTGCCCCCGCTTATTGCCGAGCTGGAAAAGATCATCCCTCCAGAGGAGAGCTGATGCCACCCTACAACATCATCATCGATACCCGCCACGAGAAATTGGTAGACCACAGTAACCGTATCCTGGCCTCTACCGAGAGGGCGAGGTTCGCGGTGGGCTATTTCTTTCTTTCGGCTCTGGAGAGCATCGACGAGCGACTGGCCAGAGTCAAGGAGTTGCGCCTGCTTATCGGCAACACCACCAACCGCGAGACTCTGGAGCAACTGGCCGAGGGCTGCCGCCGGGCTTAAGCCTGAGACTTGAAGACTCACCGATCCCAAAGATCGTGTGCAGTAAAGGATTTGTGTGAGAAGACGCCATTCGAGCGCCTACCACAGGCCCTCTTCATCCTATTGGCCCACCGGCGGCCCTGGCTCCACAAGAGAGAGCGTCTCCTCCTCAAGCGTCGAGGTCTCCGGTTCGCGGCGACCTACCCTGTTTCCTTCGAAGAGACCCCGGGGGCGGAAGATCATCAGGACAATCAGCATGAGGCCGTAGGCCAGCATCCGGTAGCGGTGGAACCCGCGGAAGATCTCTGGGAGGGCCACGAGGAGGGTTGCCCCCACAACGACGCCGGCCAGGTTCCCCACCCCCCCCAGGATGACCATCGCCAGGATGTTGATCGACTCGTAGAAGAGGAAGTTGTCCGGGAAGACCGAGCGCTGCCACGAAGCGAGGAGCCCTCCCCCGATCCCGGCAAAGGAGGCCCCCACCGCGAACGCCTGGAGCTTCGCCTTTGTGGTGTTGATCCCCATCACCCGCGCCGCCACTTCATCCTCCCGGATGGCCTGCCAGGCCCACCCGATCCTGGAATGGGCCAGCCTTGTCGAGATCAGGAGCGCCAGGAGGAGGAAGGCGAGGAAGAGGTAGTAGTACTCGTGGTTCCGGCTGAAGGTCAGGGAGCCCAGGCGGGGAGGATCAATCCCCAGGATGCCGTTCACCCCGTTTGTGATGTTGACGGGCCGGTCGCCGTTGATGAGCAAGAGGTACACGATCTCGCCGAACCCCAGCGTGACGATGGCGAGATAATCCCCCCGGAGCCGGAGGGTCGGCGCACCCAGGAGGATGCCAGAGACCGCAGCGATGGCTACCGTGAGGGGTAACGCGACCCAGAACGAGAGATGGAGAGCGAAGTGGGGTGAGGCGAGGAAGGCGTAGATGTAGGAGCCGATCCCGTAGAAAGCCACATAGCCCAGATCGAGCAGGCCAGCGAACCCTACGACAACGTTCAAGCCCAGGGCCAGGGTGGTGTAGAGGCAGATCCGGGTCAGCACCCCGATCCAGTAGTCGTTGGGCACAAGGTGCGGGGCTGCCAGGGTGAGAAGGAAGAGAGCTGTTCTCTGCATCCACAGGCTCATAGCTTCTCCCATTCGGACAGGCGCTCGCCGAGGAGGCCGGTGGGGCGGAAGATGAGGGTGAGGATGAGGATCGCGAAGGTGATCACGTCTCGATAGGCTGGGTTCATGAACGTCACCGCCAGGCTCTCGGCGATCCCCAGAACGAGGCCTCCCAGCATGGCCCCCCGGATGTTCCCGATCCCTCCCAGGACGGCGGCCGTAAAAGCCTTGAGGCCGGCCGAATACCCCATGAAGAAGTCAATCTGGGTGTAGTAGAGCCCGACCAGAACGCCCGCCGCACCGCCCAGGGAGGAACCCAAAAAGAAGGTCGCGGCGATGACCCGCCAAACCTTGACCCCGACGATCTCGGCCATCTCGCGGTCCTCGGCCACCGCCCGCATCGCCCGCCCGAGGGTGGTATGCTGGACCAGGTAGTGGAGGCCGAACATCAGAAGGGTGGAGGTTAAGGTGATGACAATCAGCAGGGCGGAAATATTGACGCCGGCGACCTGGAGACGCCAACTGGGCGGGAAGAGGAGACTCGTCATGTAGACCTTCATCCTGGCCCCCTGGGTGAGCATCACCAGGTTCTGGAGGAAGATAGAGGCTCCTACCGCGCTGATCAGCGGGCCGAGGCGGGTCGCACCCCGCTTGTACAGGGGGCGATAGGCAAAGAACTCTAAAGAGAGCCCCACCAGACCTGCCCCGATCATCCCCTGGAGGAGGAGGAGCGGCAGGACCCAGAGGGGGTGAAGGGAGCTGAGTTGGGCGGAGAGGAGCCACGTCAACAATCCCCACCCCAGGTAAGCCCCGATCATGAAAACCTCGCCGTGGGCGAAGTTGATCATGAAGAGGATGCCGTAGACCAGGGTGTACCCCAGGGCGATCAAGCTGTACACCGTTCCCAGGGCGATGCCAAAGACCAGTTGCTGCGGGAGAATCGCGAAGCTGTCCACGACCCCTACACCCTATGCTTCGCCCAGGTAGGCACGGCGGACCCCTTCAGCTTCAAGGAGAGCAGAAGCCCTGTCGTGCATGACGATCCGCCCGTTCTTAAGCACGTATCCCCGGTGGGCCATGGAGAGGGCCACACTGGCGTTCTGCTCGACGACCAGGATGGTCATTCCCCGACTGTTAATCTCGCGGATGATGTCGAAGACCAGATCCACCAGGGCAGGGGCAAGGCCCATCGAGGGCTCGTCCATCAAGAGGAGGCGAGGCCGGGACATCAGGGCCCGCCCGATGGCCAGCATCTGCTGCTCGCCGCCCGAAAGGGTCCCGCCGAGCTGATCGCGCCGCTCCCGAAGCCGGGGGAACAGCCCGTAGATCCGTTCCAG
This sequence comes from Candidatus Methylomirabilota bacterium, assembly GCA_016199025.1. Lineage (GTDB taxonomy): Bacteria > Methylomirabilota > Methylomirabilia > Methylomirabilales > JACQHM01 > JACQHM01. The sequence continues at coordinate 4,227 of JACQHM010000176.1, forward strand.
ATCCTCCGTCAGCTCGTCGGCCGGGGCCTCCCGGCGGGTGAAGGCCCCCATGACGAGGTTCTCCCAGACCGTCATTCGGGCGAAGATCCGCCGTCCTTCTGGGACCAGGGAGATCCCCCGCCGGACGATCTCTGCCGTTGGCAAGCCGTCAATCCGTTGACCGTCGAACTCGATGGTCCCTTTCCGGGGAGGGACCGTCCCGAGGATCGTCTTCATGGTAGTTGATTTGCCGGAGGCGTTCCCCCCTAAGAGGCAGACGATCTCCCCTCCCTTCACCTCCAGGCTGACCCCCTTCAGGACGGGGAGCGATCCGTAAGATGTCACAACACCCGAGAGTTTAAGCATGCTTCGCCCGTCGCCCCAGGTACGCCTCGATGACTGACGGATGGTTCCTGACCTCCTCGAAGCTCCCCTCGGCGATCTTGATCCCATGATCCAGGGCCACTACCTGGTCACAGATCCCCCGGACCACCGTCATGTCGTGCTCGATCAGGACGATCGTGATCCCCTGTTCCCGGATACTTAAGATATCCCGCATCAGCTCCCTTGTCTCGGTCGGATTCATCCCTGCCGCCGGCTCGTCCAGGAGGAGGAGAAGCGGATCAGCGGCCAAAGCCCTGGCGATCTCCAGGCGCCGGCGGTTCGCGTAGGAGAGGGTCCAGGCGGGGTCCTGGGCCCGGGGCAGGAGACGCTCGCCGAAGAGCGCGAGAAGCCGGGTTGCCTTTTCCTGGACCACCTTTTGCTCCCGGCGGGTCGCCGGTGTCCGGAGGATCGAGCCAAAGAGCCCTGAGCAGGTCCGGCAGTGGGCGCCGACCAGGACGTTCTGGAGGACGGTCATCTGGTTGAAGAGGCGCTGGCGCTGAAATGTGCGGGCGATGCCTAATGCGGTGATCCGGTGAGGGGGGAGGGCCGTCAGCACCTCCCGTCGTTCGCCGAACATGACGGTTCCCGAGGCGGCCTTGAGGATCCCGGTTACGACGTGAAAGAAGGTCGTCTTCCCGGAGCCGTTCGGCCCGATCAGGCCAACGATCTCACCGTGACGGACCAGGAAATCGAAGCGGTCCAGGGCCTTCAGGCCGCCGAACCGTTTGCTGAGGTTCTTCGTTTCCAGAAGGATCGTCCCAGCCATCCCCTCACCTACTTCACGACGATGGTCTTCACCTGCTGGAAGGCGCCCCCCTTCACCTGATAGACAAAGATGACCCCTCCCGCCACATCCCCTTTCCTGTCGAAGGTAATCGGCACACCCAGGACGCCTCTGTAATTGTTGGTCGCCCGCACCGCCCGGCTGATGGCCGCCCGGTCCGGCTTTCCGACCCGCTTCACCGCCTCCAGGATGATGTTCGCCGCCTCATAGGCCAGCGGCCCGTACGAGCTTAAAGGGCCGTATTCGGCCTCGAAGGCCTTGACGAAGGCTTGGGCGGCCGGGAGCTCCCGCATATCAGGGGCCAGGAAGGTGACGTAGTTCCCCTCGGCTGCTCCTCCCGACGCCTGGATGTAGTCAACGGGTTCGAACTGCCCGTCGGGGCCGATCATCCGCGCCTTCAGCCCAACGTCCGGGAGCTGCTTGGCCATGAGGGCGGCCTCCGGCGCCCAGAGGCTTGCGTAGATCACCTGGACATCCTTGGGGATGGTGCCAAGGACCGCGCGAAGATCCTTCTCGCCTGCCCGGATGACGTAGCGGAGGGTGGTAGCCCCCAGCTTCCTGGCCTGCTTTTCAAATTCGTCCGCCGCCCCCCGGGGGCCGGTGGTCCCGTCATCAAAGATGGCGATCTTCCTCGCCCTGAGCTCGTTGACCGCAAAGATGGCCGCCGCCGGCCCCTGGGCGTCATCCCGGGCGCATACCCGGTTGACCACCTTCAAGCCCCGGTCCGTAACCTTAGGGTTGGTGCAGCCAGGGCTGATCATGACCAGGTTGGCCCGCTCGAAGATATCGGAGGCCGGGATGCAGGTCACGCTGGTGATCCCGTAGACGACCCCCATCACCGATGGATCGGCGACGATCTTCTCCGCGGCGCTCACCCCCACCTGCGGATTCCCTTGATCGTCGGCCTCCAGTACCTCGATCCTTCGTCCCAAGATCCCCCCTCGCTTGCTCCACTCTTCCGCCGCCAGCTTCACCGCGTTGGCCACCTCTTGACCCTGCTTGGCCAAAGGGCCGGTAAGCGGTGCCCCCACGGCCAGCTTGAGTGGCGTTCCCTGGGCCAAGGCGCCTCCACCTCCCAGGGTCAGCATGACGAGCATGAGAAGACTCGTAAGTGCAACCCTCCACCATCGGGTCCACATGACTCCTCCCCTCCTGATGTGAGAGACAGGGCGTAAATGGGTATAGGGGTTCACGCGAATAATCTCCCTTTACCCTAACGGGAATGTTCTGTCAACTGCTTTCGAGACAGCAGGGCGATGTATGTCCTTGCAATCAGGGCCAGGAGCCATGAGAGATCGGGAAAGCTCAGGGCAGAGGCGAAAGCCGTGTTAGAGGCAGCTCAAGAGCCCCTCATGCTGGTCGGGCACCTGCCGCACCTGAGCCGGCTCACCTCGGCCCTCCTCGTGGGCGATCCAGAAAGAGAAGTGATCCGCTTCCGGATGGGGGCGATCGTCTGCCTCTCAAAAACCGCGGGGGGGGGGTAGTGAGGTGGATCCTGACCCCGGAACTTGTGGGGTGACAAACAAAGCCCGGCGGCCCACGCGAGGCTACCGGGCTTTTTCATGGTCAAAGTTCTTAACGGCTCGATGAGGGAAGGTTTATCTCCGTTCCTCTTCCTGCTCTCCCCCGTTCAGGTACGACATGGCCTCCTTTTGGGCCCCCACCGGGACCTTCCTCAAGACCGGGATGGCCTCCCGGACATCCAGCCAGAGCGAGAAGAGGACGGGGACAAGGACCAGGGTGAAGAGGGTGGACATGGAGAGGCCGCCCAGGACGGCGGCCCCCAGCCCACGATAGAGCTCCGACCCGGCTCCTGTGCTGATCACCAGCGGGAGCATCCCGAAGACGGTCGTGGTCGTCGTCATGAAGATGGGCCTGATCCTGGTCCTGACGCTCTCCAGGATGGCCTCCTGAGGCCGGAAGCCCTCCTGCATGAAGTTCAACGACTGGTGGACGATCAGGATGGCGTTGTTCACCACCGTCCCGGCCAGGATGATGAAGCCGAGCATGGTGATGACGTCCATCTTGGTAGCCGGCTCGTAGAGATGGGCCAGTTTGACCCCTAAGACCCCTCCTAAGGCGGCGAGCGGTACGCTAAACATGATGATCAGGGGGTTCAGCCAGGACTCGAAGAGGGAACACATCAAGAGGTAATCGACGATCAAGGCCAGGAGGAGGGCCCACTTGATGGAACTCCAGGTGATGTCCAGGTCCTTCGCCTGCCCCGTCACGTTGATGGCGTAGCCCAAGGGGAGCTGGGCCCTTGCTGGCCCCACCACCTTTTCATTCACAAGGGTGATGGCGCTCTCCAAGGGGATGTCCCCTCGGATGTTGGCGGTCAGCTTGATGGCCCGGTCCAGATCGACGTGCTCCACCTTGGTGGGGCCGATCTCCGAGCGGACCTCGGCAATGTCCGAGAGCCTGACGATCCGGCCCGAGGGGGTGTGGAAGATGATCCGATCCAGGTCCTGGGTCCTGTTGATCTCTTGCACGGGGCCTTTCAATTTGATGTCCAGTTCCTTCCCTCGCTCGCGGAACTGCCCGGCCAGGGTCCCGTTCACCATGGTCTCGATCACATAGCCGACCTCGCCGACCGAGAGCCCCAGGTTCGAGGCCTTCTCCCGGTCCACGTGGATCTGAAGCTCGGGACTTCCCACCTCGAATTCGGTGTTGACGAAGTTGACCTCTTTTAGAGTCCTCAGACCATCCTGGAGCTTTCCGGTGATCTGTTGGATGGTCTCGAGGTCATCGCCTTTGATGTCGATGTCGATATTGGTGCCACCGATGAAGGCAAACCGCCGTCGAAAGAGGGGGCTTTGGGTGACAAAGATCCCCTTCGCCCCGGGGATGCCAAAGGCCCGCTTCTGCATCCCGGCGACGATCCGCCGCATGTTGGATTGGTCCTTGTACTCATCCTTGGCCAGGACCCCGACCAGGGAGAAATCGGTCCGGACCACGCCGAAGATGTACTTCAGTTCCTTCATCTCCAGATACCGCTTCTCCAGCTCGGCCACGATCCGCTCCCGATCCTCGATGTTCAACCCCGGTGGAGTCTTGATGTAGGCAAAGATCAGGTTCCTGTTGCCCTGAGGGAGGTAATCCATGGGCGGGAGGAAGAGGTAGGCAAGGGCCACGGCCAAGACGGTGATGATCCCGGCGGCGGCGAGCCGGCGGATGAAGCTTCTCCTGAGCCAGTCCAGGAGGCCGACGACAGCACCGACGAAGCCTCCGCCGAACCGGTCAAGGAGATTCAAGAGAGGGTCCAGGAAGCGCCCCAGGCGGCTCCTCCTGAGTTGATCCTCGGTCCCCGTTAACAGGCGGGAGGAAAGCATGGGGACGACGGTCAAGGAGACGACCAGGGAAAAGAGGATGGAGACAGAGATGGCGACGGCGATGGCCCGGAAGAGCTGCCCCGCCTCTTCTTTCACAAAAAGAATGGGGAGGAAGACCACGACGGTGGTCAGCGTCGAGGCCAGGACCGCTCCCCAGACTTCTGTCGCGCCGTCGATGGCGGCCTGGAGCCGGCCCTTCCCCATCTGGCGGTGGC
>JACQHM010000177.1 GCA_016199025.1 Candidatus Methylomirabilota bacterium
ACGGCTGACGGCTGATGGCTAACTGAGGAGGGTCTGATGTATCCTGAACATCTGAAGTACACTAAGGAGCATGAGTGGATCCAGGTCGAGGGAGACCGGGGGAGGATCGGGATCACCCACTACGCCCAGGAGCAGCTCGGGGATGTGGTCTTTGTGGAGCTTCCCCCGGTGGGGAAGCCGCTCCGGCAGATGGAGCCCTTCGGCGTGGTGGAGTCGGTGAAGGCGGTCTCCGATCTCTACACCCCGGTGAGCGGTGAGGTGGTGGAGGTGAACCGGGAACTGGAGCGGAGGCCGGAGCTAGTCAATCAGGACCCCTACGGGGGGGGGTGGATGCTCGTCATGAAGATCAAGGACCCGAAGGAGCTGGAGACCCTCATGACCGCCGCCCAGTATCAGGCCCATCTCCAGGCCGAGGGGGGACGCTAAAGGTGCACTACATCCCGAACACTGATGCCGATTGCGAGAGGATGCTCCAGGCCATTGGGGTCCCCTCGGTCGAGGACCTCTTCGCTGACATCCCGAGGAAGATGCGGCTTAGGCGGGCCCTGGACCTCCCCCCGCCCATGAGCGAGGCGGAGCTGACCCGCCATCTCCGATCGTTAGCCGACAAGAACGCCGATGTGGACCGCTACCCTTGCTTCTTAGGGGCGGGGGCCTACAACCATTTTATCCCGGCTGCCATTTCGCACCTCATCTCCCGGGGAGAGTTTTTGACCTCGTACACCCCGTATCAGCCGGAGGTCGCCCAGGGGACCCTTCAGGCGATCTACGAGTATCAAACCTTAATCTGCCAACTGACGGGAATGGAGGTGGCGAATGCCTCCATGTACGAAGGGGCCTCCAGCCTCGCTGAGGCGGTCCTCATGGCCCACCGGCTGAACGGCCGAAGCCAGGTCCTGATCTCCCGGGCTGTTCACCCTGAGTACCGGCAGGTCGTCAAGACCTATACGGGGAGGCTTGGCCTTCAGCTTCACGAACTCCCCTTCACCGACAAGGGGGCGACGGACCTTCGAAAGGCCAAGGCCTTCCTCTCCCAGGAGACCTGCTGTCTGGTCCTTCAAAACCCCAACTTCTTCGGGACGGTGGAGATGCTGGAGGACTTCGCCGAGGCGGCCAAGGCCAAAGGGACCTTTTTCATCGTCGCGATCACCGAACCGATCTCCCTGGGGCTCTTGAAGCCGCCGGGGGAGGTGGGCGCCGACATTGTTGTGGGCGAGGGACAGGCCTTTGGCAATCATGTCAGTTTCGGCGGCCCGTACCTCGGCCTCTTCGCGACGAAGGAGGCCTATGTCCGGAGCATGCCGGGGCGCCTCTCAGGGCAAACGGTGGATCGGGACGGAAAGGTCGGCTACGTCCTTACCCTCTCGACCAGGGAGCAGCACATCCGAAGGGAGAAGGCAACCTCCAACATCTGCACGAACGAAGGGCTCTTGGCCCTGGCGGCGACCATCTTCCTCTCCCTCTTAGGCAAGCAGGGTCTTCGAGAGTTGGCCCTCCAGAACCTCTGGAAGGCTGACTTCGCCAGGGAAGCCATCGCAGGGGTCAAGGGGTACGCCTTACGATTTCGCGGCCCCATCTTCAATGAGTTCGTCGTCCAGGTCGAAAAGCGAACGCCGTCGGAGGTGAACAAGGCCCTTCTGAAACAAGGGATCATTGGGGGATTCGAGCTTGGCCGGTTCTATCCCGAGCTGGCCGACTGTCTGCTGTTCACCGTCACGGAGCAAAACAGCCGGGGGGAGATCGAGGCCCTGGCCGAGGCCTTGGGAGAGATCCGATGAAGGAAACCGTGGGAACCAGAGGGCTTCAGTTCAACGAGCCCCTGCTTTTCGAGCAGGGATCCAAGGGGCGGATCGGTTCCTCCCTCCCACCCCCGGATGTGCCGACGAGGCGCCCGGAGCGCCTGATCCCGAAAAAGGCCCTCCGGGAGGAGATCGAGGGGTTCCCTGAGTTGTCCGAGCCCGAGGTGGTCCGGCACTTCACCCGCCTTTCCCAGTGGAACTATGGGATTGACGTGGGCTTCTATCCCTTGGGCTCCTGCACCATGAAATATAACCCCAGGGTGAACGAGGACATGGCCCGCCTCCCCGGCTTCGCCCGGCTCCATCCGTACACGCCTGAGGCCCTCGCCCAGGGGGCCCTTCAGCTCATGTGGGAGTTGGAGCGGTATCTGGCCGAGATCAGTGGGATGGACCGGGTGACCCTCCAGCCGGCGGCGGGGGCCCATGGAGAACTCACAGCTCTCATGATGATCCGGGCCTATCTGGAATCCCGGGGGAACCCGAGGCGGAAAGTCCTGGTCCCCGACTCGGCCCACGGGACGAACCCGGCCTCCTCGACCCTCTGTGGCTACTCGGGGGTCTCGCTCAAGTCAGGCCCAAGGGGGATCGTTGAGCCCTCCACCGTCGCCAGTGCGATGGATGAAGAGGTCGCCGCCATCATGATCACCAACCCGAACACCCTGGGCCTCTTTGAGGAGCATCTCCTGGAGATCGCCGAGATCGTTCATGAAAAAGGGGGTCAGGTCTATTGTGATGGGGCGAACCTGAACGCCCTCTTAGGGATCGCCCGGCCGGGAGATATGGGGATCGATGCCATCCAGTTTAACCTCCACAAGACCTTCTCCACCCCCCACGGTGGGGGAGGCCCGGGGGCGGGCCCCGTCGGGATCAAGGCGCATCTTGCCCCTTTCCGACCGGTTCCCACGGTGGAGCGGAAGGGGGACCGTTTCTGCTTGAATGACGATCTCCCCCAGAGCGTCGGGAAGGTTAGGAGCTTCTACGGGAACTTCGGGACCATGGTCCGGGCATACGCCTACATCCGCGCCTTGGGGCCCTCGGGCTTAAGGAAGGTGGCCGAGAGGGCCGTCATCAACGCCAACTACCTCATGAGCCACCTGAAGGGGATCTACCACCTCCCCTACGACCGCTTCTGCAAGCACGAGGTGATCTTCACCGACGCCTACCAGCAGCCCCACGGCGTCAGCACCATGGACATCGCCAAGCGGCTCATCGACTACGGCTTCCATTCACCCACCATCTACTTCCCCCTGATTGTCAAGGGGGCGCTGATGATGGAGCCGACAGAGACGGAGTCGAAGGAGACGCTTGACCAGTTCATTGAGGCCATGAAGCGGATCGCCAAGGAGGCCGAGGAGGACCCCGAGCTGCTCCATAAGGCCCCTCATCATTCAAAGGTGACGCGCTTAGACGAGGTGAGGGCGGCCAGGCAACCCAATTTGCGATGGAGACCCCAGTCTAAGGAAGTGCCTGAAGTGCCACCTGGTGCGTTGAAGGGGGAGGGAGGATGAAGAAGCGCTGGATCTGGGGGCTTGGGACTCTGGCGTGGCTTGTCGCCTTCACGGCAGGGCAGCAGGCGGCGGCCAAGGACAAGGTGCGCCTCCAGCTCAAGTGGGACACCCAGGCGCAGTTTGCTGGGTGCTATGCTGCCAAAGAAAAGGGGTTCTATGATCAGGAGAACCTGGACGTCACGATCGTTCCCGGCGGGCCTGACATCGTCCCGGAGCAGGTCGTGGCCGACGGCGGGGCCGAGTTTGGAATTGACTGGCTGCCCAGTCTTCTGGTTGCGCGTGATCAGGGCATCCCACTGGTCAACATCGCCCAGATCTTCCAGTACAGCGGGATGCGTGAGCTGGCGTACAAGGACTCTGGCATCAAGGGTGTGGCGGACCTGCGGGGCCGGAAGGTCGCGGTCTGGTTCAACGGCAACGAGTATGAGCTGCTCACCACGCTGGAGAAGTACAAGATCGACCGCCACAAGGACGTCACGCTGGTCCAGCAGCCCTTTGACATGAACCTGTTCATCCAAAAGCAGGTGGATGCGGCCGCGGTGATGACCTATAACGAATACAAGCAGGTCCTGGACGCCGGCATCCGACCGGAAGATCTGGTGGTGATCGACTTCAACCAGGAAGGCACGGCAATGCTGGAGGACGGGATCTTCGTCCGGGAAGACTGGCTGAAGGTCGCCAAGAACCAAGAGATCGCCGTGCGCTTCCTGCGGGCTTCCCTCCGAGGGTGGGAGTATTGCCGTGACAACGCGGCGGAGTGCGTCGAGATCGTGCTGAAACAGAGTCCTGCGCTCGGCAGGGAGCATCAAACCTGGATGATGGCCGAGATCAACAAGCTGATCTGGGGCCCTCCAAAGCCGAGCGCCGAGCTTGGCTACATGGATCCCGAAGCCTTCAAACGAACGGCCGACATCGCCCTGCGATTTGGCGTCATCAAGAAGCCGGCTGCCCCGAGCGCCTACACACCCATGATCTGGGAGATGGCGACTAAGAAGCCATAGGCATGTGCGGAAGGGAAGAGGGTTTGATGGCTTAACCCTCCCCCTTGACGGGGGAGGGAAAGAGTGGGGGGTAGGGGGCCGAAGGCTATGGTCCGATCTGGGTGATGGGTCAGCAGCTTCAGGCTGAACGCTGATTGCTGAGTAACCGAGGAGGGGATGGAAGATCGCATCGCCCTCTCCCGCTACTGCTTCACCCTGGAGGTGTTGGAGGAGATGGCCCTCCCCCAGTACCTCGGCTCGACCCTCCGGGGTGGCTTTGGTCATGTCTTCAGGAGGATCGCGTGCCCAGGAAGCCGTCTCGGAGGGAAAGCATGCCCTCTGCCCGAGCAATGCCCTTACCATCTGATTTTTGAGCCTTCCCCCCCACCTGATGCTACGGCCCTCCGGAACCTGGAAGAGATCCCCAGGCCCTTTGTCATCGCCCCGCCTTTCGCTTCAGAACGCTCCTACCAGGTCGGCTCGACATTCAGTTTCGACCTCACCCTGGTCGGCAAAGCGATTCCCTTCCTCCCCTACTTCATTGTGGCCTTCAAAGAACTGGGGAACCGGGGCTTGGGAAGGGGACAGAAGCCATTTCGCGTCACGCAGATCACCGCGATTGACCCGATCCAGGGCTGGGAGGAGCCGATCTACACAGCCGAGGACGAGATGGTCCGGACGAGCGATGCCAAAGTCACCCTGGCCGCCTGCCGGGCCATGGCCGCCGCCCTTTTGACCAAAGGCAATCCGACGGCGCTCAGGCTGGCCTTCCTCACCCCGACCCGTCTCAAATTCGAAGGCCATCTGGTTGATACACCGGAGTTCCACATCGTTTTCCGATCACTCCTCCGCCGCCTCTCCTCGTTAGCCCTCTTCCACTGCGGGACGAAACTCGACGTGGATTACCGAAGCCTGATTACCCAAGCTCAGCAGGTTCAACTCGTCCGCAACGAGACACGATGGGTGGACTGGGAGCGGTATTCCTCACGACAGAAGGAGCGGATGTTCTTGGGCGGCCTGGTCGGCGAGGCGGCCTATGCTGGAGAGTTCAGACCGTTGCTGCCTTATCTCCTCTTCGGCCAGTGGACCCACGTGGGGAAAAACGCGACATTCGGGCTGGGGAAGTATGAGGTGGAACTTCAGCCGTTACCCAATCACGGTGAGGCCTAGGGCTCTGAAGTCTTTATCAAAAGAGAGACAAGGGATATTGTTTGGGAGGGTGGTCACGACGACGAAAGAAATGGCATCGCAGAAGGAGAGCCGCCGCGACCTCACATGACGGCGAAACACCTGCTCCGCTTCGGGGAGGACTGCATCAGTGACTGGGACCAGCGACAACACCGGCTTTATGGTGTCAAGAAACTCTGGCGGCCTGAGGATGGAGGCGGTAGGTGAGCAACATGAGGGTTTCACTGACCACCTCCCATGTGGAGAACATCAGGATCCCTTCATTGCGACAGTACTCAAGAAGCTCCCCGGCACGATCGTAGTAGCGATCACCCCGGGCAAGGGAGGCATAGAAGAACCCGGTGTCGCAAAAGACGCGGTCCGAAGGGATCATCGGAGAATGCCCTTGGGGCCGTATAGATGTTCCTTGACCTGGGTGGATACCTCGCTCCCTGGGGCCTTCAGACCCCTTCGAGCTAGCTTCTTTCGGAGTTCAAGCAACTTTTGAGCGGCTTCACCTGGTTTTGGACCAGGGTGGATGGCCCGAAGCTCGGCAGCGACTTCATCCCGGACCGTGATCTGGATCGTAACTCTCGGGTCCTTCTGGACCGTCTTCACGAGGGCAGGGAGCCGGCGGCGGGCTTCGCTGATGGTGATCTTCATGCAACACCTCCTGGCATTCGATGTACAAATGATACGAAACGTGCAAAATCTGTCTAGGCAAAAATCTCCAGCCAGCAGGCCTAAAGAGGTGCCTGTTAAGGAGAAGCCCTCTGGGATGGAATGCTATGGGGGCAAAATAGCATTTGCTTTGCAAAATCACAAGGCAAATTTGCAATGTGGCTGAAAGAGGGACGAACTGATGAAGCCTCAGGAGGGGAGCGATGCCTAGGGGCGATCAGGTCATCCGACAGTGGAAACTGCTCCGGCTCTTAGAATCCCGTCGGGGCCGCACCCTTGAAGAGCTGGTAAAAGAGCTGAACTGCTGTACCAGGACTATCATCCCTACCCCGTCCAACTTCGATGTCGAGGCCTACATGCGGGAGAGCTTTGGTATCCTTCGAGGGGGACCGGCAGTCCCGGTGAAGGTGAAGTTCTCGAACGCCTGGGCCCGGTGGATTGGAGAACGAATCTGGCACCCCAGCCAGACCCTCGAACGACTCCCCGGCGGGGAGCTGATTCTCACCCTCCAGGTCGCGGTTACCGACGAACTGAAGCGCTGGATCTTGAGCTTTGGCCGGGAGGCCGAGGTGGTCGAGCCCATCGTGTTACGGGAGGCGGTCCGGGCTGAGGCCCAGGCCCTCCTGGAGCGGCTAGAGGTCGAAGATCTGGCCCGTGAATTTTCTTCCCTTCAACTGACCCTCCCTGTCATAGTTGGGGTGTAGAATAGGGGGTACCAAACCCAATAACCCTGGAGACCATACGGTAGGGCCAAACGTAGGAGCAGTAAGCCTGGAGCAGCGGTTGCGGAGGGCCGAAGAAAGGGTAAGGACGTATCTGGCCGGCTATGGAATTCGGGTTCCCTCGGCCAGCATCATCCTCGACCCTGAGTTGGAAGAGGGGACGGTGGCGACCCATCGCTACCCGGCGGCAGTGGTGGTGCGGGAAGCCTCAGTACCCGAATCGGTCATCGTCCACGAGTTGGTGCACATTGCCCAGGGGACGCTGGAGCA
>JACQHM010000174.1 GCA_016199025.1 Candidatus Methylomirabilota bacterium
GGCTCGACGGCCTCTGCGATGGACCCCCCTTCTGAGAGCTGGGCGCTCCTCCCGTCGCTGGTGACCGGCTTCACCTCATACGCCTCGCCTGAGCTCGTCGCAGGCTCGGTGACCTCAACGACCTCCGTCTGCCGTGAGAGCGTCTGCTGGGCCTGCCGCTGTTCCTCCGCTACCCGCTGCTCCCCCATCTGGCGCATCATCCCCCGCATCAGGAAGTACATGCCGAGGGGACAGGCCAGGACAGCTAGGATGGGAAAGAGGGACCCGACAAGGCCCCCTAGGAAGCCCCCCACCGAGATGCCCAAGGCAGGCAGCAGCAAGAGCAAGAGGAGCGGCCCGGCACAGCAGATCCAGGTCCATTTCATGCCTTTCCCGGTGGCACCCGATAGGCCTTCACACGACGGTTGGGTATTTTGTTGTTTTCGATCCATGAACCGTTACCTCTGTGAAAGATTGTCCCTCTTCGGTCTTCGCCGAAGGTTTTACGACGGCACTTCCTCATTTCTCTCGCAGGAGGCCCTCGATGAGCTGGAGGGAATCTGGATCGTCCCACTCCCTGACGCCGATAAGCTTATAGGCGATCTTGCCATCCTTCTCAAGGAGGAAGGTCGTCGGGAGGGCATAGATCCGGTAGAGCCTGGCGGCTTCCTTCTTCGGGTCGAGGAGGGCGGGAAAGGACAATTTCAGCTCCTTCATGAAGGCCTCGACCGGCGGCTTCCCCTCCACGTTCAGGCTCACCGCCAGGATATCGAACCCTCTCTTCCGGAGGCGCTCGTAGACCCGTTGCATGCTGGGCATCTCCTCTCGACACGGGGTGCACCAGGTGGACCAGAAGTTTAAGAGGACCACCTTACCCCGGTAGTCGGAGAGCCGTCGAAGCGTGCCGTCCAGATCCTGGAGCGCAAACTCCGGCGCAAGCTGGCCGACCTGCGGGCCGGCCACCCCCCCGGCGACTCTCTGGACCGGCAATGGCTGGGCATGGCCGCCAGTGATAAACGTAGCGGAGATAAGGCACAGGAGGAAAGCGGTAACCACCTTCGTGGTGCTCTGCATCCACACTCCTCCTTCCCGCTTAGAGGAGAGGCCCGGGCCTGAAGAGACCTCGTGGCTCCACCAGGCTCGGGCCCCTCCCCAGAGGCTCTCGCCCCTCAGGCCTTTTTATGTGGACCTACTTCACGACGATCCGCCCCGCCGGCACGCCTGGCTTGGGAGCGATGCGACCACCGGCCTCAATGCCTCCCCTGAAGAACACCGCGTAGTCGAAGGTGCCCGGCTCGACGAAGCAGAGGCTGGCCGTACCGCCCTGCGGGATAATCCCTGAGGTGTACGCCCCCTCCTCGTTCAAATAGAACCGGGTGGGGGAGATGCAGGCCAGCTTCACCGGGGTGCCCTCGGCGAAGTACACCATGGCCGGCTGATCAATCGCCGTCCAGATCACGGTGTCCCCCCGGTTGATCTCCAGGTTGGCCGGATTGACCGCCCCCCCAGCCAGGGTGATGATCTTTGTGACCCCGGTGGGTTTCACCGTAGGCTTCTTCTCTTCCTGCGCCTGGACACTCAAGGTACCGAAGGCCAGCAGAACGACCATCATCGTCAAAAATAGCAGTCGCGGAAACCCCTTGCTCATCGGCTCCTCTCCTTTCGTTAGTCCCTCAGCCAGGCTGGCCCCCGAGAGCCTCCCGGCCGAGGGATCGAGATTGTTCCTGAGATCAGCGAAGAGATGTCCCCGCTGTTTTAGGAGACGACGCAAAAGTGAGGGGAAGTCCTACACGGTGGGCATGGACGAGGTGGGAGGCGAACGAGGAGGAGGGTACCCCCACTGGTCTCCGGAAGGGGGCAGGAATTGCGGGAAATGGGGGAGCCAGCCTACCGGCTGGACGATGAGAAGGACGGGGAGCTGCGTCGGGAGAATCGCGGGCAAAAGGGAAGAGGTCCCGAACCTGTGGCAGATGGTCTTCCCTTGATTGAGCCCCTGACAAGGGTCATGCTCTGAATCGAGGGCATGGACGACGAACGCGACACACGCCACGAGGAGCAGCAGAGCGACCAGCCCCGCCAAGGCTTTCTGAGCGATGACGGAGGAGAGCGTGCGCATCTGGAGATGACAAATCCGCGTGATCATCCGCCGAGGGTTAAAAAGACAAAGGCCCACCAGCCTGCCACTTTTTCTCCAGAGTCCCGAGAACTGCTACGGTTTGTAACAGATTACTTCTACAGCCTGTAGCATGTCAAGAAAAAAATGAAGCCACCGCGCCACAGGCTGCTACTGCCTCGGCTAAGGAGAGGCCTGCCTTCGTTATGGACCCTTCGCGGCCAATCGCTTTAAGGTTTCCTCCACCTCGCTCTGCGCAATGGGGCCGAAGAACTTGGCGAAGATCCGACCCTGCCGGTCAATGAAGAAGAGGTAGGGATCATTTTGGAGGCCCCACTCTCTCACCGTATCCCTGAGCTTGAGGTCACGGGGCTCATGTTCCAGTTCCCCTTTAAGCACCTGGTCCTGGTACTTCTCAAAGTCCTTGTAGATCTCCACGTGAATAAACTCCACCCTGTCTCTGTACTGGGGGTAGAGGCTGTAGACGATCTCGGTATTGGGCAGGCACATGCGGGTCTCGCAGAAGCCGGGCGTGGAGAAAAGGACCACGGCGGGCCGTCCGGCCTTGATGGCGTTGGCAATGGACACACGGTGCATCTCGACATCGTTTAGCCTGGGATCAGAATCGAGCTTGGACAGATCCCCCCCGACATCCTTGAGCGTGAGGTTCCTGGAGCGGGGGGCCGGGGCGCCCACCGGCGGGGTGAGGCCTTCACTCAAGACATGGAGCCGGACCCGCTGGGAGAAGGGCTTCCGGCCGGGCCGACGAACCACGAACTCCAGCCCCCACAGCCCCGCACGGGGAAACTGGACGGTGGCCTTGAAGAACCCGTCCACGAGGACATTGGGATTCTGGAAATAGCCGGCCTTGGACACCTCCCGCCAGCCGGGCCTGAGAAACTGTGCCTGTAC
>JACQHM010000183.1 GCA_016199025.1 Candidatus Methylomirabilota bacterium
CAGCGCTACAAGGACCTCCAGGACATCATCGCCATCCTGGGGATGGAGGAGCTCTCCGAGGAAGACAAGTTGATCGTCTCCAGGGCCAGAAAAATCCAGCGCTTCCTCTCCCAGCCCTTCTTCGTCGCCGAGCAGTTCACGGGGACCCCCGGGCGCTACGTGTCGGTCAAGGAGACGATCCGGGGCTTCAAGGAGCTGGTCGAGGGGAACTGCGACGATCTCCCGGAACAGGCCTTCTACATGGTGGGGACCATCGATGAGGCGAGGGAGAAGGCGGAGCGGCTCAAAAGCGGAAGGTAGGAAAGGCTGACTCCTGATCGTGGCCTTCGAGATCCCACGGAGATTGCTGTTGGAGGTGGTGACGCCCCAGAAGCTCTTGGTGAGCGAGGAGGTGGACGAGGTCGTCGCCCCAGGGAGCGAGGGTTTTTTCGGTGTTCTCCCCGGCCACCTCCCCTTCATCACCACGTTAAAGATCGGTGAGCTGATCTATCGGAAAGGGCGGGAGGAGCGGCACCTGGCGGTGAGCTGGGGCTACGCCGAGGTCCGGCCCGATAAGGTGATCATCCTGGCCGATATCGCGGAGCGGGCTGAGGAGATCGACGCCCAGCGGGCCGAGGCGGCCAGGAGACGGGCGGAGGAGCGCCTGAGCCGCTGGAGCCGGGGGGACGAGACCATCGATTTTGCCAGGTCCCAAGGGGCCCTCCAGCGGGCCCTCACCCGCCTCTCGGTGGCATCCAAAGGCCGCTAATGGAACAGGGGGAATGGGACACGAAGATCGTCGTCCTGACCCAGTTTGCGACGACCTTCACCTGGACCTATGTCTATGTGTTCATGCCCTTCTACATCCAGCAGGTGAGCCCTTATGGACGGGAGGCTACCCTGCTCTGGACCGGCCTAATTCTGGGGGTGACGGGCCTGGCCTCGACGGTCTTCGCCCCGATCTGGGGGGCCATGGCCGCCAAGTTCAGCCCCAAGCGCCTCTATGAAGCGGGCATGCTCCTTCAAGGGGTCTTCATCGCCCTCATGGGCTTCACGACGAGCCTCCCCTTCCTGTTCATCTTGAGGCTGTTGGTCGGCTGCATCGGGGGCCTCTCCACGTTAGCCCTGATCATCATCTCCTCGACTTCCTCAACGAAGACCCTCACAGCAAACGTCGGCCTCTTTCAGTCGGTGATGACCACTGGCCAGATCACCGGCCCCTTCGTTGGCGCGATCTCCGCGGATCTCTTAGGGTTCAGGGCGACCTTCCTCGTGGGAGGCCTCTTGATGGTCCTCACCTTCTTCCACATCCTCTTTCGTTTGAACCCAACCCCTGTGTTCCGTCCAGGGCCGTCCCAGGCCAGGCCCTCCTGGAAGCGCCTCCTGGCCGGCTGGCTGGTCTGCTTCGCCACAGCCGTCCAGATCGTTTTCCTCCCCAGCATCCTGCCGGAGGTCCTCGCCTCGTTGCAAGTCGCCGGCGCGAAGGCTATCAGGGTGGCGGGTTTAATCGTCTTCGCCTCCGGGATCACCGCCGCCCTCGGGGCATACTGTTTTAGCAGGCTGGCCGTCCGGTTCGGGAGGCGCAGGGTGGTGGCCTTCGCCGGCCTCTCGGCCTCCCTCTTCCAGCTCCTTCTGGGCTTTGCCGGGTCAGTCGGAATCTTCACCCTGGTCCGGGTCCTCCAAACGGGCCTCGCCGCGGCGGTGATCCCCATCATCTTCGCGGAGGTCGCCGAGGGCTCCAAGGGTTCCACCATCGGTTTCATCAACACCTCCCGCTTCGCGGCCAATGCTGCCGGACCCTTCCTGGCTACCTGGGCCCTTGCCCGTTTCACCCCCATGCATCTCTACATCGGCTTAAGCGCCATCACTGCCCTCTCCCTCGTGGTTTTTTCCTTCAGCCCTCCCCCCTTCCCCAGCCGGATGGGGCCGGAGATGGTCAAAGGGACCACCGAAAAAAATGCTTGACAGGGGGGGGTAATGAAGTATCTAAAGGACACTCTTCTCCTTATTTCGGTGGCAATGTCTTGCGCCGAGGAGAGAACCAGGCTGTGGTGACGGAAGTCGCCGAAAACAAAGGCTTCTGTGGTTTATGCCAGAAGGGCTTATGTTTTCGAACCGAGGGGGAATGGGTAGTCCTGGAGAACAGTCACGGAGAAAAGGGGGGGACCATGGAAAACATCCATGTCAAATCCGTGTTGCTGCTTGGGACCGTGCTGGGATTCGTCCTGGGCTTTGGGGTCGTTGATGCCACGTTAGGCGCTGAACAGGGAACCACCACGGGGATCGCCAGTTTCTATTCCACAGGCAAAGCGAAAGAGTATGCACCCGATTTTGTGGTGTGGACCGGCACGTACACTGGGGCAAGCTACACGGACGCCAAGAAGGGGCCACTGCATTTCGGGGCCTGGGACTGTACCGGTGAGGTGATCATCCAAAAAGGAATGGCGCTCAGCGCAGGCGGATTTTGCGCGGTCACGGACCCTGACGGGGACAAGATTAACCTGCGCTGGGAGCGGACCAATATACCGGGCGCTGTCCTGGACGCGAAGACAAAGGGCACCTACCTCTCTGGAACCGGGAAGTACGTCGGCATCCAGGGCGAGTACCGTTTTTCCTGCACACTCTTCCCAAACAGCGACCATGCCATCTGTCAAATCATGGGAGGCGAATACCGCATTCCCTGACGCGCTTCACCCACCTACTCAGCGTCACCCGTTCTGACCGGAAGGCGTCCGTCATCACCTGGACGCCTTTCTTTTTGGGATTCAGGTTGGCATCTCTCCTGCAAAAGTCTGACATCTCCCCTGCTCTTCCAACCCCCCTGATTTTCCATCCTGGTGATTGCCCCGATTGCAACATCCTGTCGGTCCCACCCCAGTCAACCGTAGTGAGCTGGTGAGTTGCTTGAAAAATACAGGTCCATTGCCCACACCCACCAGCCTGGCGTCTTGCCCCTTGCCCACCTGTTTTGTTCCTCTCGCGTGGCCCCTTGTCCCAGGATGTGATACACTCAACTTACTGGATGCCAGGAGTTGATGAACGAGATGTCACGGTCTACCAGGGAAGGAAACAGGGAGCCGGCTTTCGGCTCTCGCACAAACGGGGGAGCGTACCAATGGAGAGAATTGAACTCGAACTCGACGAGCAGACGCTTGAGCGAGCACGGCGTCTCGCTGAGGCTCGCCGTTGTACGGTGGAACAGTTACTCAAAGATATGATCGAACACCTCGGAGTGGCCACCCCCACGGATGATGTCTTCTTAGGCATGTTGGCCCAGGAACCCGAGCTGATCGAGCAGGTAGTGGAATCGGCGATGCAGGCCCGTGAGGAACACCCCTTAAGGCAAAGCGGTGGATAAGGCGCTCCTGGACACGGATATCTTCTCCGAGATTCTGAAAGGGGTTCACCAGAACGTCGTCGCTAAAGCTACCAGTTATCGGACTACCTTCGGTCACTACACCATCTCTACCATCACTGTCATCGAAATCGTCAAAGGCTTCCACAAACTCAAGCGCGAGGATCGGGTGCAGCAGTTTTTGGCGGGGCTGCCCACGGTAGAGCTGTTGACCCTGGATCTGCGGAGTGCGGAACTGGCAGGGCGGATCTACGCGGACCTAGAACGATTGGGGCAAAGGATCGGGCGCGCTGATCCCATGATCGCCGCCATTGCCCTGCGGCATGGCCTCACGCTGGTGACTGGCAATCTCGCTCATTACCAACGTATTCAAGCCCTCGGTTACGGGTTAAAGCTGGACAACTGGCGGATGTAAAGCCAGTTCAAGAGGTGGCCGAGGGCTCCAAGGGTTCCACCATCGGTTTCATCAACACCTCCCGCTTCGCGGCCAATGCTGC
>JACQHM010000184.1 GCA_016199025.1 Candidatus Methylomirabilota bacterium
CTCTTTGCGTTGCATCGTGGGCCCTCCTTTGCTCTGTCGAGCGACCTTTACCGGAAGGCCCCCCTAAAATCAAGCGGATTCCTTATGTTGGAATTTCAGTACTTGTCTAAACCAAGTTGACAAGGCACGAGTTTCTATGGCGTGGCAACATTCTCCAGGAACTCGGCGACGGCCGCCCTGAACTCTTCAGGTTTCTCTACAGGAAGGACATGGCCGCTCCCTGGGATTTCCCGATAGACCGCGTGAGGGATCCGTTCGACGATGGCTTTCGAGAGCGAAGGCGGCGTCAGGATATCCTCGGACCCCACCAGGACCAGGGTGGGGGCCTGGATCTCGTGGAGCCGGTTCAGGAGGTTAAAGGCGACGCAGGCCCGGGTCGCGGCGATGACTGGCTCGATGGGGAGATTCACCCGCGCCTCGATGAACTCCTGAATGGCTTGAGGGTTACTCTTCCTGTACCCTTCGGAGAAGGCGCTTTGCACCGCCGCCTCAGCATAAGCCCGCATCCCCTTCGTCTGGGCGAGGGCGATCCGCTCCTCCATCAACCGGGCGAATTCAAAGTCTGGTCGATCGGGGCCCCCCCAGGTGTCTACCAAGACAAGGGCCCTGATCCGCTCCGGCTGTAAGACGGCCAACTGCATGGAGATGGCCCCCCCCATGGAGAGGCCGAGGAGAACAGTTTTCTCAATCCCCAGATCATCCAGCAGGGCGTGCCAATCCCTGGCAAACAGCTCGATGGAGTATGGACCCGGGGGCTTCGATGATTCCCCGTGCCCTCTGGTATCCGCCGCGATCACCTGCCACTGATCCACAAAGAAGGGAATGTGGGGCCTCCAAGCCTCCAGGCTCGATCCCAAGCCATGAATGAAGACTAAGGCCGGCCCCTTCCCTTCGATAATATACTGCATCTCGATCCCATTCACCGCCGCTTTTGGCATAAGATCCCCCTTCCAGTGTTGGTCCGTTCTAGGCTAGTCGTCTGCCTCACACCCCCTCTCCCACCCTCCCCCATCAAGGGGGAGGGAATGGGTGGGGGTGGTGGGCTACGAGATGGGTTTCCAATACGAGAACCGCGCCTCCAATCCTTTCAGCGTAAGGTCAATCAGGGCCACGACAGCCATGAGGACGATGAGGCCGGCGATCACTCCCGTCGAGTTGAACATCGCCTCGGCGAAGGCGATGACGTAGCCCATCCCCTGGCTGGCCCCGAGATACTCCCCCACCACCGCCCCGATCAGGGCAAACCCCACGCTGGTCCGTAAGGAGCTAAAGATCCAGGTCAAGGCCGAAGGGAGGAGGACATGCCGGGTCAAGCCCCACCGGCCGGCCCCCAGGATCTTCACATGGTTCACCATGTCTTTGTCTACCTCCTTCAGCCCGGTATAGGTCGCGAAGAAGACGATGAAGAAGACCAGCGAGACGGCCATCGCTACCTTGGAGAGGAGCCCTAAGCCGAACCAGAGGATGAAGAGGGGGCCCAGGACGACCCGGGGGAGGGCGTTTAAGAGGACCATCAAGGGTTCGAAGATCTTCGCCATCCTGGGGAGGAAGGCGAAGAGGAATCCAACGCCGACGCCCAAAATCGTCCCGACGGTGAAGCCGAAGACGGTCTCCTCCATCGTGACGAACAGGTGGCGGAAGACAAAGCCGGTCTTGACCCACTCACCGATCTGGAGGCCAATCAAGACAGGGCGGCTCACATGGAACGGGTCGATCCACTCCCACCGGACGGAAAGCTCCCAGAGCCCGAGGAAGGCGGCCGTGATGGCCACCCGCCAAAAGTTGATCACGAGCCGCTCCCTACCGCCTCCGTCGTTCATCGCTTTGCATCACCTCTTCTTTGAGATCCTTCCAGATCACCTCGTAGAGGCGGGAAAAGGACTCCTGGAACCGGATCTCGACGACGTTCCTGGGCCGGGGGAGATCAATCCGGTACGAGGCCTTCACCTTCCCGGGGGAGGCGGTCATGACGATGACCCGGTCGGAGAGGGCAATGGCCTCCTCCAGATCGTGGGTGACGAAGAGGACCGTCTTGTGGAACTCCCCCCATAGCTCCAACAGCTCGTTCTCCATCAGGTTCCGGGTCTGGACATCCAACGCGGCGAACGGCTCATCCATCAACAGGATCTCAGGATCATAGACCAAGGTTTGCGCTAACGCGACCCTTTTGCGCATCCCGCCGGAGAGCTGGGCCGGGTAGTAGCGCTCAAAGCCCACGAGCCCGACCTTCGCGATCCACACCTTGGCCCGCTCATGGGCCTCCTCCCTCTCCATCCCCCGAAAGAGCGGGCCCAAGGTCACATTCTCCAGGACGGTCTTCCAGGGGAGAAGGGCATCCCGCTGGAAGAGGTAGCCGAGCTTCTTCGAGATCCCCTGGACCGGCTCCCCGTCCAAAACGATCGACCCTCCGGTCGGGGGGATCAGGCCGGCAACCAGCCCAAGGACCGTGGACTTTCCGCAGCCCGAGGGGCCGACCAATGAAACGAACTCCCCCCTCGCCACCTCCAGGGAAACCTCCCTTAAGGCGGTGAAGAGGCCACCGTGGGGGGCGGGGAAGCGCTTCGTCACCTCTTTTAAAAGGATAGCCGGACTGGCGATAGTATCCCCTCCTCACTTGGGAGCAAGCCTAGTGAATCTCGACCCCTTCTGTCAAGGGGCCCGTAATTGATGACCAACAGGTGAGAAAAAAGCTTGACACTGAGGACAAACCTTCTATGATAAGGCCACTCTCCTTTCCCCCGAACAAGAAGGTCGAAGATGAGGTGCCCAAGGTGTCACGCAAAGAACCAGCGGGGGGCGAGGTTTTGCTTGAAGTGCGGGGCAAACTTCCAGGTCGCCTGCCCGACGTGTGGGCACCGCCTGCCCTCTGAAGCAGTCTTTTGTGATCAGTGTGGCTTCAAGCTGGACGCTCCGACCTCCAAGAAAGCTGATCCTTCCTCCATCCCCCTCCATTCTTATACCCCAAAGCACCTGGCAGAGAGCATCCTCGCCTCCAAGAGTGCCCTCGAAGGGGAGCGGAAGCAGGTGACGATCCTCTTCGCCGACGTCGCCAACTTTACGAGCATCGCCGAACACCTGGATCCCGAAGAGTTACACCAGCTCATGAACGGGTGCTTCGAGATCCTGACCCAGGAAATCCATCGGTACGAGGGGACGATCAACCAATACCTCGGCGATGGGATCATGGCCCTCTTTAGCGCCCCGATTACGTATGAAGACCACGCCCAGCGGGCGATCCTCGCCGCCCTCGGCATCCAGCAGGCGTTAAGGGGGTATGCCGAGCAGGCCAGGAAGCGGTGGGGGATCGACTTCAGGATGCGGGTCGGGCTCAATACAGGATGGGTCGTGGTGGGGAGGATCGGTGATGACCTCCGCATGGACTACACGGC
>JACQHM010000186.1 GCA_016199025.1 Candidatus Methylomirabilota bacterium
GAGCAGGGGTGGTGACGGAGGTACTGGAATAAGGTCGGCGGAGCCGGGGGACGGTCGGAGCAGGGGTGGTGACGGAGGTACTGGAATAAGGTCGGCGGAGCCGGGGGACGGTGGGGGCGGGGGTCGTCACCGAGGTTCTCGAATAATCAAGCAGTCCGAAGTCCAGCACTGGACCTTTAACCTTGGACGGAGCTATGGATAGCCAGAGGATCAGGATCAAGTTGAAGGCGTTTGATCACCGGCTCCTCGACCTGTCGGCTAAGGAGATCGTTAGCACGGCTGAGCGGACCGGGGCGAGGGTCTCGGGGCCTATCCCTCTGCCGACAGCGATCAGCCGCTATACCGTCCTCAGCTCGCCTCACATCGATAAGAAATCACGGGAGCAGTTCGAGATCCGGGTCCACTCGCGGCTCATGGATATTCTGGAGCCCACCTCCCAGACCATCGATGCCCTGATGCGCCTCGACCTTCCCGCTGGGGTGGACGTGGAAATCAAGGTCTAACGTTTCGAGGCAAGCCTTTAGCCTTCAATAATTTTGGATTTGGGATTGTGGATTTCGGATTGGGGAAGGATGCACCCGTCTTTCAATCCGAAATCCGAAATCGGCAATCCGCAATCAGCACCCAGGATCTGTAACGATGGCCATAGGATTGATCGGTCGAAAGATAGGGATGACGCAGGTGCATGATGGCGCCGGGCGGGCGGTACCGGTGACCATCATCGAGGCCGGGCCCTGTCCCATTGTCCAACGGAGGACGAAAGAGATGGACGGCTATGAGGCCCTCCAGCTTGGATTCATGACCGAGCGGAAAAGAAGGCAGATCAAGAAACCGATGAAGGGTCACTTTGAGCGGGCGAAGGTCCCATATCTCCGCCACCTGCAGGAGATCCGAATAGAGGGGGATGGTACGTATCAAGTGGGGCAGGTTTTGACGGTCGAGCTCTTCTCCGAGGGGGAGTACATCAAGGTGACGGGCACCTCGAAGGGAAAGGGCTTCCAAGGTGGGATGAAACGTCACGGCTGGAGGGGTGGACCAGCTTCCCACGGGGCGATGTTTCACCGGAAGCCAGGTTCCATCGGTGCCTCCTCCTTCCCCTCCAGGGTCCTTCCGGGCCACCGCATGCCAGGCCGGATGGGGGGGGATCGGGTGACCGTGAAAGGTTTGAGGATTATCAAGGTGATCCCGGAGAGGAACCTCCTGGTGGTCAAGGGGGCAGTCCCTGGACCACCTGGGGGGATCCTGACGGTTGTCAAGGATGAGCGCTATGCCTCCCATGCTTGATGTGGTCGATGTGGAGAATCGTAAGGTCGGTGAGGTCAACCTGGACGACGCTGTCTTCGGAGCCCCCGTGAAACCCCATCTGGTCCACGAGGTGGTGGTGATGCAACTGACGAACTGCCGTCAGGGAACCGCCAGCACCAAGGGCCGCTCCGAGGTTTCAGGCGGTGGGAGGAAGCCTTGGCGACAGAAGGGGACGGGCCGTGCTCGTCAAGGGAGCATCCGAGCGCCCCAGTGGCGGCACGGCGGTATCGTCTTCGGCCCGAAGCCACGGGACTATTCGTCTCTGGTTCCGAAGCAGGTCCGGAGGGCAGCCCTCTGTTCAGCCCTTTCGGCCAAGGTCCAGGAGGGGAATGTCATCGTCCTGGACCGATTGACCTTAGAGCAGGCCAGCACAAAGGTCTTCAAGAGGATCCTTGGGGCGTTAGGGGCCGATGGCAGGAAGACCTTGGTGGTCATTCCTGGGAAGGAGGAGGTTGTTTTCCTCTCGGCCAGGAACCTGTCCAATGTCAAGGTCCTCCCTGCGAAGGGCCTGAACGTCTACGATGTTCTCTTGCATGAGAAGCTCATCGTCGCCCGAGAGGCCCTTCCCTTGATCCAGGAGGCTTTGGCGCTATGAAAGACCCTAGGACGATCATCAAGCGGCCCCTCCTTACCGAAAAGGGGAGCCTTCTCAAGGAGCAGGCGAACCAGTACCTCTTCGAGGTGGCGACGGACGCGAACAAGGTCGAAATCGCCCGGGCGATCGAGGTGATCTTTCGCGTAAACGTTCTAAGTGTCAACACCATACCGATCAAGGGGAAGGAGAAGCGTCTGGGTAGGTTCGTTGGGCGGACCCCCGATCGGAAGAAGGCCGTGGTGACGATCCAGGAGGGGCAAAACATCGAGTTCTTCGAAGGTGTCTAATACTGGCACGTGGCGTATAGCATGTGGCCCGTGGTAAAGGCATTCAGCCATAAGCCATCCGCGTGATTTCCCAAACCAAGGGCTACGAGCCACGAGCTACGTGCTCTTGAGGGCTGACATGGGGATCAAAACGTATAAGCCTACGTCGCCGGGCCGCCGGTTCCAGACGGTTTTGGACTTCTCCGAGATCACAGGGGAGAAACCAGAGAAAAGCCTGATGGTGCCGCTCCGGAAGACGGGAGGGCGAAATTCTCAAGGCCGTACCACCCATTGGCATCAAGGCGGCGGGCATAAACGGATGTATCGCTTGATCGATTTCAAGCGGAACAAGATCGGCATCGGCGCCAGGGTCGTTTCCATCCAGTATGATCCGAGCCGTTCGGCCAGGATCGCCCTCCTGCACTATGGGGATGGAGAGAAGCGGTACATCCTGGCTCCTCTTGCGCTTCAGGTTGGCGACACCGTCATGGCGGGGCCCGAGGCTGAGATCAGGATGGGAAACGCCCTCCCGCTTCGGAACATCCCTGTTGGGACGACGATCCACAACGTCGAGCTCAAGCCGGGGAAGGGTGGCCAGCTCGTCAGGAGCGCAGGGGAAGGCGCCCAACTCCTGGCGAAGGAGGGAGGCTCCGCTCTGGTCAAGCTCCCTTCCGGGGAGATCCGGAAGGTGAGCTTGGAGTGCATGGCCACCATCGGCCAGGTGGGGAACCCGGACCACGAGAACATCTCCATCGGCAAGGCAGGTCGGTCCCGTTGGCTCGGGATCAGGCCCTCGGTTCGAGGGGTGGCCATGAACCCCCACGATCATCCCATGGGGGGAGGCGAGGGAAAGACCTCGGGGGGCCGCCATCCGTGTAGCCCATGGGGAAAATTGGAGCGGAAGACGCGGAAGAAGGGGAAGCCCTCGGACAAGGACATCGTCAAACGCCGGAAATAGGGAAGTCATCAGCCATCAGCCGGAACTAAAGAGCTGAAAGCTGGCTGCTTAAAGCTGATCGCTTCGTGTAGGAGGTGGGAGCGTGGCTCGGTCGTTAAAGAAAGGTCCCTATGTGGATTCGAAGCTTCTCGAGAAGATCCAGGAGATGAACCGCCAGCGGGAGAAAAGGGTGATCAAGACCTGGTCGCGTCGTTCCACCATCCTGCCGGAGTTTGTAGGCCATACTCTCGCCGTGCACAACGGCAAAAAGTTCATTCCCGTCTACATCACGGAGCAGATGGTCGGACATAAGCTGGGGGAGTTCGCCGTCACCCGGACATTCCGGGGGCATGGAGGCCAGACGGCCAAAGCTACCGCGCTGAAGTAAGGTGTTGGTGAGGCCCCTGGCAGTGGAACACATGAGGTCCACCATGGCAGAGGCTAGAGCAGTCGCTCGGTACGTTCGGGTCCCACCTCGCAAGGCGAGACTGGTCATCGACCTGATACGGGGCCGGAACATCAACGAGGCGTTGACGGCTGTCCGCTTCACCAAGAAGCACGCCGCGCAGATCATCGAGAAGGTCCTTCGATCGGCTTTGGCCAATGCGCAGCACAATCACGGGGTGAGGGACGTGGATCGACTCTTCGTGAGGGAGGTCTTCGTGGATCAAGGCCCGATGCTCAAGCGATTTCAACCAAGGGCCATGGGCCGTGTGAACATGATCCGGCACCGGACAAGCCACATTACCATCGTTCTGGCGGAACACTAATCTCATTGAGGGGAAACGTGGGACAAAAGGTTCACCCGATCGGGTTCAGGCTGAGGATCACCAAACCCTGGTTATCGCGCTGGTTTACCTCGAAGGCATACGGTGACCTCCTCCACGAGGACATCAAGCTTCGGCGGTATATCAAGGAGAGGCTGTACCACTCTGGTATCTCCAAGATCGAGATCGAACGGAAGGCCGATCAGGTCAGGGTCATCATCCACACCGCCCGGCCAGGGATCATCATCGGGAAGAGGGGCTCCGAGGTGGAGAAGCTGAAGGCAGAGCTCACCACCATGACGCGGAAGCAGATCCAGTTGGACGTGGTTGAGGTCAGGAAGGCTGAACAGGACGCCCAGCTCATCGCCGAGCAGGTGGCGATGCATCTCGAGCGGCGTGTTGCCTTCCGAAGGGCCATGAAGAAGGCCGTGCAATCCGCTATCCGGATGGGAGCCCAAGGGGTGAAGATCGCGGTAGCCGGCCGGCTGGCCGGGGCGGAGATCGCCCGTGCCGAGTGGTACCGGGAGGGAAGGGTCCCCCTCCAAACCTTAAGAGCCGATATTGACTATGGCTTGGCCGAGTCGCACACCACCTTTGGGGTCATCGGGGTGAAGTGCTGGGTCTTCCACGGTGAGATCCTCCCCGCGGCCAAGGCGGGATCGGGGATGAGGGAACCCGCCCCCGTCAGGGAGCCAAGGCGAAGCCGAAAGGCTAGGGCCTAACCTCGCTTACTGAGGGAGATCTAAGGGATGCTGCAACCGAAGCGGACAAAATATCGAAAACAGCAGCGGGGGAGGATGAGGGGGGTCGCCTCCCGTGGTAACACCCTCGCTTTCGGCGAGTACGGCCTCCAGGCGTTGGAGCCTGGATGGGTTTCCAATCGAGCCATCGAGGCGGCCAGGCGGGCCATTACCCACTATGTGAAGCGGGGTGGGAAGATTTGGATCCGGATCTTTCCCGATAAGCCCATCACCAAGAAGCCGGCGGAGACGAGGATGGGGAAGGGCAAAGGAAACGTTGAAGGGTGGGCGGCCGTGGTGAAACCTGGACGGATCCTGTACGAGATGGGTGGTGTACCGGAGGCAGATGCCAGGGCAGCCATGCGCCTGGCGGCCTACAAGCTCCCCATCGCGACAAAGTTCGTTATCAGATCGGTGCCGGGAGAGTAGGATGGAGGCCAAGGAGCTAAGAAATCTGACGTTGGAGGAACTGGAGCAGAAGTCGGACGAGCTTCGGGAAGACCTTTTTAAGCTGAGGATGAGAGGAGCTGTTAGATCCCTGGAAAACCCGGCCCGCCTCCGGCAACTCCGGAGGGATATCGCCCGTGTGGAGACGGTGAAGCGGGAGCTTTCCCGGAAGCCAGCTCTTGGAGGGGGAGGATCCCCATGACGCACGCGAGGGGCCATCGCAAGACGTTCGTGGGCCGGGTGGTCAGCGATAAGATGCAGAAGACCGTCGTCGTGGTGGTAGAGAGGTTGGTCCGCCATCCCAAGTATGGTAAAATGGTAAGGAAGCGGACGAAGTTCAAGGCCCACGACGAGGGGAACCAATGTCGTATTGGGGATGTCGTAACCATCATGGAGACCCGTCCGTTGAGTCGGGATAAAAAGTGGCGGGTGGTCGAAGTCTTACAGAAAACTCTCTAGCCTAGCTGTTAGGTTTTAGGTTAAGTCATGATAGGCCTTCGTACTATCTTGGAAGTGGCCGATAACTCCGGGGCCAAACGTATCGCTTTGATCAAAGTCCTTGGCGGGTCGGCCAAGCGGTATGCCAGGATCGGAGATGTCATCGTAGGAAATGTGAAGGAGGCCGTGCCGCAAGGATCGGTCAAGAAGGGAGACGTGGTGAGGGCTGTTGTGGTCCGGACAGTCAAGGAGCGCCGGCGTCAAGACGGCTCTTACATCAAATTCGATCAGAACGCTGCCGTCCTGCTGAACGAGCAGAACAACCCAATCGGGACCAGAATCTTCGGCCCGGTGGCCAGGGAGCTCCGAGAGAAGCAGTTCACCAAGATCATCTCCCTAGCGCCGGAAGTTGTCTAGCACGAGGTGGAAGGGATGGGAGTGGGGCATCGGCTGGCGGTCAAGAAGAACGATCTGATCGAGGTCATTGCTGGGAAGGATAGGGGAAAGCGTGGGAAGGTCCTGAGGACCATCCCAAAGACCCAGCGGGCCCTGGTAGAGAAGATCAACACCGTCAAGCGCCATACGAGGCCTGGCCGGATCAGCCAGCAGGGGGGCATCCTGGAGAAGGAGGCCCCTATCTCTATTGCCAATGTCATGTTGGTCTGCCCGAAGTGCGACCGATCTGCCCGGTATGGAAAGGCCATCTTGGCCGACGGCAGGAAGGTCAGGGTCTGCAAGAAGTGTGGTGAAGTGATCGATTAGGAGGCTAAAGGCGGTGGCTGAGAAGGCGAAGGTACCAAAAGGGGCGAAAGCTGCACCGGTTGAGGAGATCCAAGCGGTCCCGCCCCGTTTGAAGGAAAGGTACCGAACCGAGGTTGCATCGGCCTTGATGAGGCGCTTTGGGTACGGGAACCCTTTCAAGGTTCCCAAACTGGTCAAGGTCGTTATCAACATGGGTTTGGGAGAAGCTGTCTCGAACCCGAAGGTCATTGATACGGCTGTCGAGGAACTGATGGCCATCACCGGCCAGCGCCCGATCGTGACCCGTGCGAAGCGATCGGAAGCGGGTTTTCGGCTCCGGAAGGGGATGTCCATCGGCCTGAAGGTTACCCTTCGAGGGGATCGGATGTACGAGTTCATGGATCGGTTCTTAAACGCAGCCCTCCCCAGGATCAGGGACTTTCGAGGTCTCTCCCCGGATTCCTTCGACGGTCGAGGGAACTACAATCTGGGGATCAAGGAGCAGCTCATCTTCCCTGAGATCCGCTATGACAAGGTGGACATGGTCAGGGGGATGGACATCGCCATCCAGACCACTGCCTCGACGGATGAGGAGGCCAGGGCCCTGTTGGAGCACCTGGGCTTCCCGTTTAGGAGATAATCCGCGGTTGTTGTCAGCGTGAATGATAAATCATACATCTCTCTGAGAAAGCGCGATGGCAAAGAAGGCACTAAGGATCAAAGCCCAACGGCAGCCCAAGTTCAAGGTGCGTCGATATCACCGGTGCCCGCTCTGCGGCCGACCCCGGGGGTTTCTCCGACGGTTTCAGATGTGTCGAATCTGCTTCCGGACCTTGGCGCTGAGAGGTGAGATCCCTGGCGTCACGAAGGCCTCCTGGTAGCTCTGAAATCTGAAATTTAAATTCCCAAGGGAGGGAAGGTGGAAAGGATCGACCCCAATACGCTTTCCTTGATCGAACGGGTTGTCCATATCAACCGTGTGGCCAAGGTCGTCAAGGGTGGACGGCGGTTCCACTTTAGCGCCCTCGTGGTCGTGGGCGATCAAAACGGACACGTCGGGGTTGGGTTGGGGAAGGCCAACGAAGTTCCTGAGGCGATCCGGAAAGGGATCGAACAGGCCAAGAAGAACCTGATCAGGATCCCCTTGATCGACGGCACCATCCCTCACGACGTGATGGGGGAGTTCGGGGCCGGTAGGGTGATCCTTAAACCGGCTTCCCCTGGGACCGGGCTCGTGGCTGGGGGGGCTGCACGAGCCCTCCTGGAGGTAGCCGGGATCCGCGATGTCCTCTGTAAATCCTTAGGCTCCGACAATCCCCACAATGTTGTCAAGGCAAGCCTCGAGGGGCTGAAAAGTTTGCGGTCGCCGCAGGAGGTGGCCAAGAGCAGAGGCAAGGAGGCCGCCTGATCAAACTGGTGAAACAGGAGCGATGATGAAACTTCATGAGCTGAAACGGGTTCCAGGATCGAGGCATCGGGTGAAGCGGGTGGGCCGCGGCCCCGGCTCTGGCCATGGAAAGACCTCGACCAAAGGCCACAAAGGGCAGAAAGCCCGGTCTGGCGGGGGGAAACCTGCGTGGTTCGAGGGTGGGCAGCTCCCGCTCCACCGGCGGGTGCCGAAGCGGGGGTTCCACAGACCCTTCCGGCAGGTCTACGCCGTGGTGAATCTTAAGGATCTCGAGCGCTTCGAGGCAGGTGCACGGGTGACGCCTGAACAGCTTAAAGAGACCGGGTTGATCAAGCAGCTCAAGAATGGGGTGAAGATCTTAGGCGAAGGGGAGATTCACAAGCCTCTTCACATCGTCGCCCACAAGTTCAGCCGTTCGGCGGTGGAGAAGATCCAACAAGCCGGTGGCACCGTCGAGGTCTTCGGGGGATGATCGAAAGCGTCGCAAACATCTTCCGGGTCTCAGAGCTTCGAAACCGGGTCCTCTTCACGGTCATCATGTTGATCGTTTACCGGATCGGGGCCCACATCCCCACCCCGGGGATTGATGCCCATGCCCTAGCCCAATTCTTCCAGCAGCAGGCAGGGACCCTCTTCGGCTTGGTTGATCTCTTCTCCGGTGGAGCGCTCCGCCGCTTGAGCGTCTTCGCCTTAGGGATCATGCCCTATATTAGCGCCTCCATCATCCTCCAGCTCCTGGCGGTGGTGATCCCGACGTTGGAGAAGCTCAGTAAAGAACCGGAGGGGAGGAAGAAGATCACCCAGTATACCCGTTACGGGACCGTGGCCCTCGCAGCCATTCAGGGCTTGGGGATCGCCGTTGGCCTGGAAAGCATGAGGGCCCCAACGGGCGGGATGGTCGTTCTCTTCCCCGGGTGGGGATTCAGGTTTCTGACCACGATCACCTTGACGGCGGGGACCATCTTCCTCATGTGGCTCGGAGAGCAGATCTCCGAGCGAGGGATCGGGAACGGCATCTCCCTCTTGATCTTCGCCGGGATCGTCGTGAGGATGCCTGAGGCCATGGTGAACTCCTTCAGGCTGCTAAGAACGGGGGAGCTTCGGGCATGGATCTTCCTCCTACTTCTCCTTTTGATGGTCGTCATCGTGGCTGGGGTCATCATCATGACCCTGGGCCAGCGGCGGATCCCGGTGCAATACGCCAAACGGGTAGTGGGCCGAAGGATCTACGGGGGTCAGAGCACTCACATTCCTCTGAGGGTGAACACCGCCGGGGTCATCCCGGTCATCTTCGCCTCCTCCATCATTGTGTTTCCGGCTACCCTGGCCCAGTTCGTCAAGCACCCCTGGATGCAGGCCCTCTCCCAGGCTCTCTCCCGGACCTCCCTCCTTTACCTGATCCTCTACGGGGCGTTCATCGTCTTCTTCACCTACTTCTATACAGCCATTATCTTTAATCCGGCTGATGTGGCTGATAATATGAAGAAGTACGGGGGGTTCATCCCTGGGATCCGACCCGGGGCGAAGACCGCGGAATTTATCGAGAGGGTCCTGGACCGGATCACCTTGGTCGGGGCCATCTACCTCGCCTTGATCTCGGTCTTGCCTGAGATCCTCATCGCCTGGTGGAACGTCCCCTTCTATTTCGGCGGCACCTCCCTCCTCATCGTGGTTGGGGTAACCTTAGATACGGTGCAGCAGGTGGAGGCCCACCTCCTTATGCGCCACTACGAGGGCTTTTTGAAGAAAGGCAAGCTCCGCGGACGGTTCAGCTAGGGGCAGACCATCAGCCATGATGAGGTTGATCTTATTGGGGCCACCTGGGGCGGGGAAGGGCACCCAGGCAGGGTTGCTCAAAAAGCGGTACAGCATCCCTCAGGTCTCGACCGGTGACATCCTGCGTCAGGCGGTCGCCGAGGGGACCCCTTTAGGGATCCAGGCGAGATCCTACATGGGGAAGGGTGTTTTGGTTCCAGACGAGGTGGTCATCAGGATCGTTCGGGAGCGGTTGAAAAAGCCGGACTGCGAGAAAGGCTATATCCTTGACGGTTTCCCGCGGACGGTGGTGCAAGCCCAGGCTTTTGAGGCGATGGACGAGCCCTTGGATCATGCCCTCAGTCTCGAGGTGCAGGAGGAAGAGTTGGTCAGGCGTCTCACGGGGCGGAGGATCTGCGAGACGTGCGGCGCCCTCTTCCACATCGATTTTCGTCTTCCTCGGGATTCAGGGATCTGCGACCAGTGCGGGGGAAGGCTCTCCCAGCGGGACGACGACCGGGAGGAAACAGTTCGGAGGCGCCTCGAGGTGTACCGGGCTGAGACCGCGTCCCTGATGGACCACTACGCCCGAAGAGGGATCTTGTGGCGGGTGGAGGGACAGGGCACCGTCCAGGAAGTCTTTCGTCGAATCCTAGAGGTCTTGGAAGGAGCGGAGGCCCGCCGGAGCGGCCGGCGCTCATCATGATCATCCTGAAAGCTTCGTGGGAGATCGATCTGATACGGAAGGCCTCCCGCATTGTTGCGGAGGCCCTGGCAGAACTCCGCAAGCTGGTGCAGCCTGGGATCACCACCTTGGAGCTCGATGCCTTCACCGAGGCCTACATCTTGAAACGAGGGGCTAAGCCTGCCTTCAAAGGGTACCGGGGCTATCCGTATACCCTATGCGTCTCAGTAAACGAGGAGATCGTCCATGGTCTCCCTGGAAGGAGGAGGCTCCAGGAAGGCGACATCATTGGGTTAGACCTTGGAGCCATCGTGGACGGCTATTACGGCGATGGAGCTCTTACCCTCCCCGTGGGCGGGATCACCGAGGAAGCGAGAAGATTGATGGCCGTGACGGAGCAGTGTCTTAAGCAGGCCATCTTGAAGGCCCGGGTGGGGAACCATCTCTCCGACATCTCCCACGCGGTACAGTCCCACGCGGAATCCCAGGGCTATTCAGTGGTCCGGGCCTTCGTCGGGCACGGGATCGGCTGCTCGCTCCACGAGGAGCCCCAGGTCCCAAACTTCGGTCCCAAGGGGCGAGGCCCCATCTTGAAACTGGGGATGGTCCTGGCCATCGAGCCGATGGTTAATGTGGGCTCGCCTAGTGTCCGGATTCTCGACGACGGCTGGACGGCCGTCAGCGCCGACGGGTCCCTCTCAGCCCACTTTGAACACACGGTGGCCATCACGGAGAATGGGGCAGAGGTCCTGACGGTCATGGATTCCAACGGAGGCGGGGTAGCGGATGCGGAAGGCGAGGGGTCCAGCTCCTAAGGCGAAGGAGAGGGGGGGCGTTCAGAAGGAGGAGGCGATCGAGGTTGAGGGGACCGTCGTCGAGCCCCTTCCTAACGCGATGTTCCGGGTGGAACTGGATAATGGCCATAGGGTGCTCGCCCACATCTCTGGCAAGATGCGGATGAATTTCATCCGGATCCTGCCCGGGGACCGCGTGAAGGTCGAGCTGTCGCCCTACGACCTGAGCCGCGGGCGGATCACGTACCGATTCAAGTAGCCCGGAGCTGACCCCCCGGAGGGTTGCGCCGGCTCAGCCGGCGCTCGAAGGAGACGAGGACCGAGGATGAAGGTGAAGCCGAGCATCAAGGCGCGCTGCGAGCACTGCAAGATCGTCAAGCGC
>JACQHM010000182.1 GCA_016199025.1 Candidatus Methylomirabilota bacterium
GGAGAGAGAAGAGCCAGGCAGACGGTGGCCAGGCCGGCCAGATAGAGCGCAAGCTGCCACTTCCTGGCGACGCGGGGGCCCCGCTTCTTCAGACGCCGCCACCCGGCTGTATAGGCGCTCCCGAGAATGGCCATGACGAGGATGACGTCGGGCCTAAAGTTCCATGAGGTGAGAAAGGCCTTCAGTGTTGGATCCATTACGCTCCTTTTACCCCTTTAGGCCCCCGCGAGGCGCGGAATAAGGAGGCCGCCTCTACTCAGTGCAACCCCCGCCGCGGCCAAGTCAGCGGACTGCAGGAACTTCCGTCGATTCCACTCGCTCGCTGCATCCCTCTCACCCATGGCTCCCACTTCCCGTGCCCTTCCTCCGGGCGGCTCAGATGAGGTCACGCTTCTTCTCCTCGAACTCCTTCCGGTCAATCTCTCCCCGCGCGTAGCGCTCCTTGAGGATCTCCAACGCGCGATCCCCAACGGAGGGCGTACGGGCAGTGCCCCGCTGCTCCAAGATGCGCAGGACCAGGTAGACGGTCGCGGCCACGAGGAGGACGATGACCAGGAGCGTGACCAGCCAGCCGAGCCAGTCGCCGGTCCCGCTGGTGCCCCAGGGACCCCACCCTCGCCCCCCGAATGGGCCCATGGGCGGCTGCATCGGGGGCTGGAAGGGCGGCCCCTGGGCAGCGGAGGTCCGCCCAAGCAGCAGGGGGAGGCCGACACCCCCCAATAATGGCAAGATCCCGATACCGGCTGCTCCGCCCACGGTGAGGGACGCCTGCACGACCCTGCTCCAATCTACCGCTGACATGGCCTTGCCTCCTCTGGTTGGCGCGATCGCAGCATCCTACGCCAAAGCGGGGATCGTCAGAAATGCGTCGAGGGGCTTGGGGAGCGGCTTCCCGTCTGATGGATCGCCAGCGGCCGCCTCGATCTCCCAGGCTCCTCATGGCCTCACTTGACGACGATGGTTCCCTCCATCTCAACCTCGGTGTCCATGATGGTCATGACCCGATACCGATAGGTCCCTGCCGTATGGAAGCGGAGGCTGGCTGTTTCCGCGGTAGACATCGGCCCGGTCCTGTAGGTGCCATCGGCGACTGATTGGAACCGGGTAGGGGAATCGCTCGCCCGCTGGACTTCTCTCCCCCTGTCGAAGATGACGTTCATGAAGGTCGGTGGGACAATGACGTTGTGCCACACGACCGTATCGCCCCGATTGGCCTCCAGCGTCTTCAGCGAGATGCTACCCCTTTCCACGTTGATCACCCTCACAGGGGGCCCGGCGACCTCTGCGGCCGATGGGCTGTCAAGGCCCGTCAGGCCCACGAGGAAGAGGACCAACGCTCCCAAGATCCGAAGCCTTCTTGTCATCATCAGAATCCCTCCTTTCGAAGTAGAAGCTCTTCGAGTGTCTTCCAGGATTCCGGGGTGCCCCAGTCCCGGGGGCCGACCTCCTTGTGCCGGATCCTCCCCTCCTTGTCAATGAAGTAGTGGGTCGGGATGAAGGCCACCTCGTACTGATCCGAGACCTTCATGTCAGGGTCGAGGAGGGCCGGAACGTCCAGGCTGTGCTTCTTCAGGAAGACTGCCACGTCCTTCGGCACCCTGTCGATGCTCACGGCCAGGAACGCCACCTTGTCCTTGTACTTCTGATAGGCCTTCTCCATGGTGGGCATCTCGTACTGGCAGGAGGGGCACCAGGTGGCCCAGAAGTTGAGGAAGATCGGTTTTTTGCCTCGAAACTCCGAGAGCCGCACAACCTTCCCGTTCAGATCCGGGAGGGCGAAGTCCGGGGCTAGGGCACCGACCTCGGGTTTGACCTCAGCCGGCGGTGATGGCATCTCCTGGGCTTGGCCAAGGCTGCAGAAGCCCGCCAGGCTCAGGAGGAGAACAATTGATGCACATGCGACCAGAAGGAGTAACGTCTTTCTTCCCATTGGTTCACCTCGTTGGAGGCGTTAGCGGAGCAGCGCCTCCAGCTTCTTCCGCGAGTCAGGATCAGTCCAGCTCCGGAAGCCGACCTCCTTGAATCGGATCCTCCCCTGCCGATCGATGAGGAAGGAGGTCGGGAGGCCAACGAGCCGGTATCGCCGGGCCACTTCCATCTTCGGATCCAGGAGGGCCGGGAAGGTCAGCTTCAGTTCCTTCATGAACTCGGCGACCTGCACGGCCACAACAGCCGCGTGCCCCGTGTCAAGGCTCACCGCCAGGACCTCCAGCCCCCTCCTTTTGTACTCCCGGTACACCTGCTCCATCGTCGGCATCTCCAGGCGGCAGGGGGGGCACCAGGTCGCCCAGAAGTTGAGCAAGACGACCTTCCCCCGGTAGTCAGAAAGCCGGATAAGCTTCGGGTCGGTATCGCACAAGGCGAAGTCTGGCGCGAAGTGGCCGACCTCTGGCCGCGCATCATCGGCGAAGGCGGGAAGGCTGGTGTGAAGGCCAATGACTATCGTGAAGGCCAACAGCCAGGTCATCCTCTTGAACGAAGAAGCCATATGCCCTCCTGGCGATCCGGTTGCTCCTATCGCA
>JACQHM010000179.1 GCA_016199025.1 Candidatus Methylomirabilota bacterium
AGGTCCTGGAGGAGCTCTGGGAGCGGACGGTCAAATCCTCGCCGGTGGGGAATTCCTTGACAAGGAGCGTGGCCTTAAAGCCCGAGCTGGTCATCTTCTAACGAGAGGGAGCCTTCGGCTCCCCCATGAAGCGAGAATTCCAGGGTTGGAGGAACGAAGGCCCTTCAGGGTGAGACTGGACCTGAAGGGCCTTAGCTTTTCTCCGGGGACCCTCTAACCCTACAGGTCTCAGCCCGCTTACGGGAAGAGGGGCATGACGAGATTACTGACCGTGCAACTGGAGTGTTCGACCGCCTGAAGCAAGACCGTTTGTCCGTTGGCTTTGTTGGGAACGAAGCCACTCAGGATCGCGTGGCCACCGGCATCCGCCACGGTGCTGCCGTCCAGCTTGGGGTCCAGGATGTCAACCGTGACCCCGAAGCATCCCGGGACCTCCGTGGAACCCCTCTGGAACCCATGCACGAAGAAGACCATCTCGCCGGGAGTGGCACCGCTCACGTCGAGGGTGTTGAACGTGCCGACCAGACCCGGCGTGGGACCGGTGAGGGCCAGGCCCGGGGGCGGCGGACATTCTCCTGACACGCATTGTACGTTAACCCGGTATTCCACCGTTTGATTGTTGAAGAACTCGCTCACGAGGATGGTATGGACGCCGTCCTGCTCCAGGGTTTCGTTGATCCCGATCAGTGACGAGGTCGAACACAGTTGATCACCATGCGGCGTATGCACGCCATCGGGGCCAAACAGCTCGATGCAAGGCGTCCCGCCACTTTGCCGGGGCCCTTGAACTCTGACGATATCCCCCGGAACGCCGGTAAAGAGATAGAGGTCGAGATCCCCGATCCCGTTCAGCCCTTCAGAGAGGTTACAGTCAAAACAAAGAGGAGTCGCGGTCGGTGACGGG
Source organism: Candidatus Methylomirabilota bacterium (assembly GCA_016199025.1). Lineage (GTDB taxonomy): Bacteria > Methylomirabilota > Methylomirabilia > Methylomirabilales > JACQHM01 > JACQHM01. The sequence goes on from JACQHM010000179.1 coordinate 905, forward strand.
GGTGATACCCGCTCTAAGACCAATCCATACTCCACCGTATGATTGTTGAAGAACTCGCTGACGAGGATGGTGTAGTCGCCATCCTGCTCCAGGGTCTCATCGATCCGCTTCAGGGCGAAACACACTTGATCACCATGCGGCGTAGGCACGCCATCGGGGCCAAACAACTCAATGCAAGGAGTCCCACCACTTTGCTGGGACACTTGGACGATGATCACCTCACCCGCAGTGCCCGAGAACCGGAACACATCCGTATCCCCAATGGAGTCTATTCGGCAGTTGACCAAATCCCCATAGGAAATCACCATGTCGGTCGGCTCCGGGCTACACCCCCTGCCCTCCACCGCCGCCTCACCATACTGGGGAGAAACGACAAACGCGATCGAACAAAGGAGCCACGCGAACAGTAGCATTATCCTTGTCCTTGCCATCCTGATCGTCCTCCTCTTGTTATTCCGCTAAGCGCCTTCCCCACGGGTGAGACCAGCGACGCTGATCCGCTCCTCCCTCAACTTCTACCAATTCCTGGCCCGCTTCAGTGGGCACAGGTAAGCCGTCTTCCAGGAGTGCCTCGATGTAAACTGCTATTGCTTCTTTGATATTCTTTATCGCCTCACGTTTGGTCTGTCCCTGGGAGACGCACCCAGGCAGTGCGGGCACCGTCGCCACGTAGCCGCTTTCATTGCCGTGTCGCAGCAGGACCGTGTATGTCATGATCGTCTCGCCTCCTTCTGTCTGGCCCGGGCCTCCTCCCGTACCCCTGCTTGAAGGGTATAGCTTGTTCTTACCTCAAGAGCTTCCCCTGGGTCAACCGAAATCGCCCACGGGCCTTACCAGCCCAGGACCGGTCAAGGAGGAGGATGAGCGTGCTGGAGCGAGTCGCAAAGCGGTTAAACCAAACAGCATCCCATCCCCGTTCGGAGATACGGTATCCGGGCTGCTCGTCTGGCATCATCCCGCTTACGGAAAGGTGTGCTCGACGAGGTTGCTGACCGTGCAACTGGCGTGTTCGACGGCCTGAAGGAGGACGGTTTTTCCGCTGGCTCCATTGGGCACGAAGCCACTCAGGCTCGCCTGGCCACTTCCATCCGCCACGTCACTGCCGGTCAGCTTGGGATTTTTAATGTCCACCGTCGCCCCGGGGCATCCTGGCACTGCCGTGGACCCATCCTGGAAGCCGTGCACGAAGTAGATGGTAGCGCCGGGCGTGGCGCCGCTCACGTCGAGGGTATTGACCGTGCCGACCAGACCCGGCGTGGGACCGGTGAGGAGCAGAACGGCTACAGGGCCTGTGAGAAAAGGTATATACTCCAACAAGCCTAACGTTGGATCATCCCGCCCATCATAAATCTTTGCATCAATTTCTGCTCGTATTCTCTGGGTTGACATCGCCTACCGCCTGGCGCATCCGCTCGATAGCGGCCCTGGGATCGGGGCTTCCGAAGATCGCCGATCCGGCCACGAGGACCGTCGCCCCGGCTTCTGTCACCTCCCGGCAATTCTCCACCGTGATCCCCCCGTCCACGGCGATCTCGGGTTTTTGCGGCAACCCTTCCAGTCGTCGTGAAAGCGCCTCGATCTTCCGCAACACGAAGGGGAGGAAACGCTGCCCGCCCAAGCCGGGGTTCACGGACATGACCAGGATCAGGTCCACTTCTTCCAGGATCCAGTCGAGGGCGGAAAGCGGGGTGGCGGGGTTTAAGGCGACACCCGCCCTGACCCCGGCCTCTTTGATCTGCTGGATCACCCGATGGAGGTGCGGGCAGGCCTCGACGTGGACGGTGAGGGCGTCGCTTCCCGCCTGGGCAAAGGCCTCGATGGAGCGCTCGGGGGCCTCGATCATCAGGTGGACATCCAGGGGGAGCCTGGTCCGCTTCCGAAGGGCTTGCACGACGACCGGCCCGACGGTTAAGTTCGGGACGAAGTGGCCGTCCATGACATCGAAATGGAGGAGATCGGCCAGGTCCTCAATCTTGGCGACCTCGTCGGCCAGGGCGGCGAAATCGGCCGAGAGGAGGGAAGGGGCGATCTTGATTGACATAAAAGCTCCTCACCTGTGTCGCGCACGACTAGGGCACTTCCTGGTCAGAGGGAGGAGGAAAGGGGGCGGGCTCCTCCAAGGGGCCTAGGCTCAAGAGGAGCTGGACAGGGCTCCTTTGCTTCACCACACTCCCGGCCGGGGGGTCCTGGGCGATGACCTGCCCTTCGGGATACCCATCGGAGTGGACCTTCGCGACCCTCCCCCGAAGGAGCCCGGCCTCCGTCAACGCCCAGCCGGCCTGTTCCAGATCCAACCCCGCCAAGGCCGGGACCATGACCTTGTCGGTTCCCCGGCTCACCACCAGCTTCACCTCACTCCCCTTGCGGATCCTGGCCCCGCCCGAGGGCCGTTGAGCGATGACAGCCCCCATCGGGATCTCGTCGTGATATTCCTTCCGGATCACCAACGGCTTCAAGCCCAGCGCCTTGAGGCCCTGGATCGCCGCCTCCGATCCCTGTCCAACCACATCCGGGACGAGGACCTTGTCCCGCTCCAGGGCCAGTTGCATGGTGATGAAGGCAGAGATCAAGGCCACCGAGAGGAGCAACACGAGGGCTTTAAGCCCCTTCAGGAACCCTCTCCAGACCCGCATGAACCTGCTTCTTCGTTTCATCGGACCCTTCGAAGGCGGGCGGCGAAGAAACCGTCGGTTCCGTGGCGGTGAGGGAAGGTCCGAAGGTATCCATCCCCCACCAACCCTTCCCCTTTGCCGGGGAGAAAAGGAGCAGGATCCTCCCTGACCAGCTCCCGATGTCTCTTCAAGAAGGCCTCCACGACCCCTTCATTCTCCTCAGGTTCCGTTGAACAGGTGCTGTAGACCAGGATGCCGCCGACTTTCAAGCACGGGAGTACCCCTTCCAGGATCTGGAGCTGGAGGGCCTGAAGCCGCTCAAGATCCTTAAGGCCGACGCGCCATTTGATCTCAGGATGGCGCCGCAAGGTCCCCAGCCCCGTGCAGGGGGCATCCACCAGGATCCGGTCCACCGGGCCCACGATCTCGCGATGGGCGTTCCGGGCATCACCCAAGAGGGGCTTGGCCGAGCGAACGAGGAGCCGCTTCAAGGCCTCTTGAAGGCGCGTCATGGCCCGCTCGCTCGTATCCAGGGCGAGGATCTTCCCCTCGCCCTTCATGAGGGCGGCCATCAAGGTCGTCTTCCCCCCTCCACCCGCGCAGGCGTCCAGGATCCGCTCCCCCGGCTGCGGGTCCAGGAGGAGGATGGGCAGGGCCGCCGCCTCGTCCATCGGGAAGAACCAGCCGGCCTTGAAGGCATCGGAGGTCAAGAGGGAGGAAGCGCCCTTCACCCGGAAGAAGCCGGGGACCCAGAGGCCCTCCTCCACCTGCTCTGCCAGATCCCAGAGGGTGCCGAAGACCTTCTCCGGCGAGGCCTTCAGGCGGTTCGTCGCCAAGGAGACGGGTGGGATCTCGTTGTTCGCTCGAAGGAGGGACAGGGCCTCCTCCCCCAGGCGGGCCTTCCACCGCGGGAGGAGCCACCTGGGATGGGAATAGAGGGAGGCGAGGTAGCTTAGCTCGTCCTCGCCGGGTTTTCGCTGGAGGAACTTTTCTCCCGCGCGATGGATCGTCCGTAAAGCCGCGTTCACAAATGCTTTGACCCCTGGCCCCCCGGTCCTGGCGGCGAGCTTGACCGATTCATCGACGGCGGCGTAGGCGGGGATCCGGTCCAGAAAGAGGAGCTGGTAGGACCCGAGACGAAGGATCGTGAGGAGGTCAGGCGGCGTCTCCTTCAGGGGACGGCTCGACGCCTCGGCGATGAGGCGGTCCAACCTCCCCCGCCACCGGAGCACTCCATAGACCAATTCCGTCACCAGGGCCCGGTCCCGCTCCGGGAGAGGAAAGCGCTTCAGCATCGCATCCAGGAGGAAGTTAGCATACGCCTTGGTTCGCTCCACCCGGAGGAGGACCTCGAAGGCGACCCGTCTAGCCTCCATGAAACGTCTCCCCTTGCTGCAAACGGGCCCCCCTCGCGAACTCGGCGGCCGTCATCCTCCGGCGGCCATCCGGCTGGACCTCCAGGAGACGGAGGGCTCCCCGGCCAGTTGCCACGACGAGCCCTTCCTTCTCGATGGTGAGGATCGTACCGGGCAGGCCCCCCTCCTCTCCCTCCGAGACCATCGCGGAACGAAGGACCTTGAGCCGCTTTCCCTTCAAGAAGGTATAGGCGCCAGGCTCCGGGGAGAGCCCCCGGATCAGGTTGTGAAGCCGCTTCGCCTCCCACGACCATTGGAGTCGGCCATCCTCCTCTTTTAGCTTGGGGGCATAGGTGGCGAAGCGGTCCTCCTGGGGGACAAGCCTGGCCTCATGCTTCTCCACAAGCCATAGCGCCTCGGCCAAGGCTTCCGCCCCTAATGACGCCAACCGCCCCTCCAGGCTTCCCGCCGTGTCCTCGGGGAGGGTCGGCGTGACCTTCTGAAGGAGGATCGGGCCCGTATCCATCCCTTCGTCCATGCGGATGATGGTGACCCCCGTCTCCTCCTCCCCCGCGATCAGCGCCCAATTGATCGGGGCCGGCCCCCGGAACTTGGGGAGAAGCGAGGGATGGACGTTATAACAC
>JACQHM010000018.1 GCA_016199025.1 Candidatus Methylomirabilota bacterium
GATCGGAGCCGTAGGCCCAGGCGGTCCAACCAAAAGCTCGCCGCCGGAGAGGGGGCGCGGCTCCTGGAACCCCTTTTGTTTCCCCATGGGGAGGAAGCCCGTGAGTGAAAAGCTTGTCTGCGACCGCTGCGGCGCCGAGGCCCTGAAACGAGAGGCCTCGGGGTGGGTGAGTGTCGAGCTCTGGACCTACGGCCCCGAGGGCCAGGCCCTACCGAAGCCCTTCGAGCCGCGGATGGGGGCCCACCCCGATCACGACGAGTACGATCTCTGCCCAGCCTGCGCCGACGTTGTCCGCCAGAGCTTGCGAACCGCTGTCGGAGCCGGCCCCCAGGAGGAGGGATAAGCCATGGGCGTTCATGTGGTCGGCCAGGTGACGGTCACCATTGATGACGCCCTGAGCGGGGAGTCGGAGATCCGAGTGCGCGCTGTGCCGGAGCGGACCACCAATGACCTCGGGATCCCGGTGGTGATCGAGACCACGCGAGGCGAGCTCCGGGTGGTTGTCTACCTCGACCATCTGGCGATCCGGCTGGCGCCGGATGTGACCCTCACCGTCAGGCCCACGGAGGCGGCGGTCGAGATCCCAATGCGAGAGTTCCTCGGGACGACGCCTGTCCTGGAGATCCGGGCCGATCCGCTGGCCGGCAATCAGGCGTGGACGCAGAAGGAGTTGCTGGCCCGCCTGCCTGAGGTCCAGGGGGCTATTGTCCGACTGGTCCCCCCGGCTCAAGTCTGTGAGGCCCTGTTCCAGCCTAGCCTGGCCACCTGGCTCCGGGAGACCCGGGAGCGACGGGCGGCGCCTCCGGACCAGGACTCAGGAGGCTCGGAGTGAGGAGGTCGCTCTGACGCAAGGGATTGGGATTGCAGAGGCCAAGTGGAGGGCAAAGGAACCGGAGGGGGAGCAGACAGGGATGGTCAACGAGAAACTCTTAGAGCGCATCACCGTCAACCGGGAGATCTTTGGCGGGAAGCCCATCATCCGGGGCATGCGGATCTCGGTGGAGCTGATCCTGAGTCTGCTGGCGCAGGGGGAACCCTCGGCGGCGATTCTGGAGGACTACCCGGATCTGGGGCCAGAGGACATTCAAGCCTGCCTGGCTTATGCCCATGCCGTGATCGCGCACGATACCCTAGATGCCGTGCAGGTTGAGAAGACGTGAAGTTTTTGATCGATCGCTGTGCGGGTCGCCGCTTGGCGGAGTGGCTTCGGCAGCAGGGGTACGAGACCGTGGAATCCCGCGAGCGGGGTCCTGATCCAGGAGACCGGACGCTGCTTGAGTGGGCTGCCGCCGAAGGACGGATCCTAGTGACCATTGACACCGACTTTGGTGAGCTTGTGTTCGTGAACGCACTGCCGCACTGTGGGCTGATCCGACTGCCTGATGTCCCCGCCAAGGAGCGGATCGCGCTGATGGCCCAGGTCCTCAAGCAGTATGCGAGGGACCTCGAGGCGCGGGCGATCGTCACCATCCGGGGCAGGCGAATCCGGATTTCAAGGTGGCCAGCGTAACGCCCCAGAGGGCGATAAGGGGTATTGGCCACGACCACCAGTGACCAGCGGCTGATCCCCTTGCTCCTCCAACTGCCTTCATGCCACGTGGGGGTGGGCGCTGACGAGGAGGAGGGGTCCTCTCCCTCGACGGCCCGTGGACAGTCGGATAGGGCGCGCCTCCCCCTCGACTCCGGTGCTGGAATATCGCGGTAGCCAGAAAGAATGGGGATTCGCGATCTATAAGTACAACACCGAGACGTACTCCCATGACGAATTCTTCTTCCCGACCTCCGGTTCCTTGAGCGAACTCCTAGAAGTGGCCCTGGCAGCGTACCCTTAAGCTGAAGGCCGAAAGGGTCTCTCACCTGTGGAGCGAGGAGGGATCCCTACACTGATTCATCTTCCCCGGAAGGCTCTGCCAGCCCTGCCTGACCTCGTGGACGACTTCCTTGATGAGCTCCGGTGGAGCAACAGATTCCTTTCACCCAGTAGGAGGGGTCAATGCCTCGCTTCGACCTCCAGAGGTTCCTGGCCGAGACGGGGCTCAACCTCGACCGGCTTGCATCCCACCTCCGGGTCTCACGGGACTACCTGGACACTGTTGTAGCCGGCAGGGCTGACCTCACCCCGCGGGATCAGGAGGCATGCCGCCTGCTCCGACGCCGGCTGTTCCGGGCGGAGCAGGTCGAGCTCCCATTCGCGGAGCCGCAAGAGACCTTCACGCGCCTCCACGCCCGGCTCCTGCCCGCGCTCGTGCTCCGGCCAAGGAGGCGGCTGAGCGAGTCCCCTCGGACGGTCGGCCGGTAAGGCGGGCAGCCAGGGGATCCAGGCCATCAGCTAGAGAGGATTTTTGACAAAAGGGGTGCTTTTCCTTAGACTTGGGGTATCCTACGTCCAACAGTTGCCCCCATTGCGGGGTCAAACTCTTGCCCTTTGGCGAGTGTCCGGCGTGTAGCCACCCCCGGGACCAAGAGTGCCGGGAGTGGTGTCGGAAGTGCCATCGGGAGGAGGTGTACAAGGAGAGGTTGTGTTATGCGTGCTGGAGGTGGCGCAAGCTTTAGGGGTTTGAGACCTTGACACCCGCAGCCCGGGCGGGTATACTAAAACTACTCAACAGTAATCAATATTCATCAAGGTCGAAAGGAGGGCACTACATGGCCCCAAAGGCCAAATCTGCCAAGCCTATGGTCGAGCGTCTCCCAATCACCCAGGCCCGCATTCACCTTGGCTCCATCGTGAAGCGGGTTCACTTAAACAAGGAGTACTTCATCCTTGAGAAGGACGGCATCCCCATCGCTGGACTCATGGACATTGACGAGTTTGAGGATTACCTCGAACTCCAAGACCCGAAGGTCCGTGAGCATATCCGCAAGAGCAATGAGGAGTACCTAGCAGGGAAGAGCCGTCCCGCAGAAGAGCTGTTAGCGGAACTCAGAGGAGAAACCGCGAAGCGAGCCAAGGGCACGCGGCGTCAGAAGGCATGACGTCGCCTTTTTCCGTCCGTACCACTCCCCACTTTGACCGCCTCCTCAAGAAACTTTCGAGAGGCCATCGGGAACTGCCGGAACGCTACGCCCAAGCGCTCCAAATTCTTAGGACCGACCCCTACAACCGGAGTGGCCAGTACGACACCCAGAAGCTCGAAGAGGTCAAGCTTGGGGAGGGCCAATACCGGCTGAGACTAGGCCGGTGGCGCTTTCGCTACGACATCTATGGCCGGGAGGTCGTACTCCAGTACTGTGGGCTCAGGCGAGAGGAAACCTACCGATGAGGAAATAAAAAAAGCCCCAAGGAACCTTCCTTGGTGTTCCCATTCCTTAAAGAAGCCTTCGGAACGACATACCCTTAGAACTTCTTAGGGTTTGGGTCCACCTTGGTTAGCCCCTTGGAGCGAAAGCCATCGTACTTTGCCACTGATCCGTGTGTCAAGGGAAAAATTCAGCGCACGGGCAAGTAGATGAACGAGTTAAGAGCCTATCCCAAAACCTCCTCGCGCGCTATACTGGGAAGTGGGGTGTGGTGGCATCCCAGGCGTGAGGAGGGCCAAGGATGGAGACGAAACGCATAGACGATGCCTGGCGGATTCCAGACGTGTTGTGGGACCGGATCGAGCCCCTGCTGCCGAAACGGCGGCGGTGCAAGAAAGGGGGGCGGTCGCCGGTGCCCACCCGCCAGGTGATGGATGGTCTCTTTTATGTCCTCCGGACCGGGTGTCAGTGGAAGGCGGTCCCCCCCGAGTTTGGTTCGGGCAGCACGCTCCACCGCTGGTTTCAGCAGTGGGTGAAACGGGGAGTCTTCCGC
>JACQHM010000180.1 GCA_016199025.1 Candidatus Methylomirabilota bacterium
CACCACAACGTGGGCGGCCTTCCTCCTTGGATGCGCTTCAAATTGATCGAACCGCTTAGGGGGCTGTTCAAGGATGAGGTCCGACAGGTCGGGCGGGAGCTGGGCCTCCCCGAGGAGATCCTTTACCGGCAGCCTTTCCCCGGCCCGGGCTTGGCCGTCCGGGTGGTAGGCGAGGTGACCGAGGAGCGCCTCGAGTTGCTCAGGGAGGCCGACGCCATCATTGAGGATGAAATCAAAAGGGCCGGGCTCTCCACAAAGCTCTGGCAGAGCTTCGCCGTCCTTCTTCCCTTACGGACGGTGGGCGTCATGGGGGACCAGCGGACCTACGAACACGTGATTGCCCTTCGGGCCGTCGAGAGCGTCGATGGGATGACGGCTGATTGGGCCAGGCTCCCGTACGAGCTGTTGGCGGCCGTTGCCAACCGGATTACCAACGAAGTCCGCGGCGTCAACCGCGTGGTGTTCGATATCACGTCGAAGCCCCCTGGCACCATAGAGTGGGAGTAGATGGGTTGAGATTGAGGTAGCCATGAAGGGAAAATCAAAAAGGAAGCTGGCTTTGGAGGTGGCTGAGTTATATCCACCGCAAGGAGAGTGGACAGAGGAGGACTACTTCGCCCTTCCCGAGACCAACCGCTATGTAGAGCTTTCGGAGGGAAAGCTCATCATGCCGCCGCATCCGACCAGAAGACATCAGGTCGCCGTCTTAGAATTGGCTGTCCGCTTGAGGCAATTTGTGCGAGAGAGGGATTTAGGAGAGGTGTGGATTGCCCCTTTACCTGTGAGGCTCTGGCCTGGCAAAATTCGGGAGCCGGATATTCTCTTTGTTGCGAAAGAGCATGCTGACCGGATTGGCGAAGAAGCGGTTGGGGTCCCCGACTTGGTAGTCGAGGTGGTCTCTCCATCGACAGAGAGGATTGATCGAGTTGAGAAATTTGTAGAGTATGCTCAAGCAGGGATAAGCGAATACTGGCTGGTAGACCTAGAGGAGGGCACAATCGAAGTGTACGCCTTGAAGGAAGGGGCGTATATCCTGCGGGGGAGGTACACACGTGGCCAAGCCGCTGGCTCGCAACTCCTTTCCGGCTTCGAGGTTCCCGTCGATGACGTGATCAGCTAGGGGTTTTGAAGGAGTAGAGCGGTGAAGATCACGTACGGTTCAAAAGCCGATGCCCTTTACATTAAGTTTCAGGAAGGAAAGCTCGGGACGACTAAAAGATCGAGGAGGGAATCCTCATCGACTTAGAGCCTATCCCAAACCCCAGTCTCGACCTCACTGTCATTCTGAGCGAAGCGAAGAATCTCCGTTATTACCGTACGTTTGAGATGTTTCGCTTCGCTCAACATGACACAGCGTGAGAGGTTTTGGGATAGGCTCTTAACAGAGAAGAGATGATGCTAGAACGCGCGCCAGACCAACTGGCGAGCTGGGTTGACCAAAAATGCAGAGAACTCTCGAGTTCCCCCGAGGCCAGGCGGTATGCTCGACTACGTCGAGATGAGTTGGTAAAAAAATTCTATGAGGAGCTTCGCCCCCTGAGCTTATTTGCACAGCATTGCCATAGTGGTCGCAATGATGTTTATTGCCAACCTAACCTTAACAAAAGAGATAATTTTGATGCGGTCATCCGCAACTGTTCCACAACACCAGAAACTATCTTGTTCATACAGTTTACGTCTACTACGGAAAGCTACGAAGAAAGCCTACGGATGGAGGTCCTGAACGAAGGGGGAAGCGTTAATGCATTGGGTAAAGTTAAAGTAAAGGGCACACGGGTAACTGGCCACACTATCGAGGTTGAAAATGAGTGTGTATTGCATAGTGAGGTCGTTGGCAAGAATCTACGCCTGATCAAGGAGAGGGCGCAAGAAAAAGCCAAGAGAGAGCATAGCGAACAACATGTGCTGGTAATCGTCATCGATGATTATTTTGCATTTACGTCGGACGAAGATATAGCGACATTAAAGGACTTTGTTGAGTGGGTTGTTATTTCCCCCAAGCTTGATTTCAAGACTCTCTATCTGCTGGGAGCTTCTGGTAAAACGCTTCTCCGTTTTGAGTTGCCGAAATACCGATAGTCTCCCTACGAGGTTCTAGAGGTGGTATCTCTTGCTGACAGGAAATCGACGTACGTAAGCGAGACGGCGTTCCTCTCCATCGTGACGGCGGCCGTCGAAGTCTACGGCCACGAGACCTACGGCCGGCTCTTGGGACACTGTTCCAACGGCCGGCTTGTCGTTGAGTATGCCTTTCCGTATCAGACGGCGAAACGGGGGAAGCGGCGGACGTATGCCTGGGTGGGGCCGGATCAGCGGGTCGATAAACGGCTGAAGACCTTTCTCTACGGGTTGACCGGCCTGGATCTCGTCGGCGAGTTCCATTCCCATCCAGGTCCTCTTGAACAAGATTCCTCCCGCCCGACTTACCCCGATGACCTGGAGGACTTACAAGAAGGGGAGCTTCAGCTCATCGTCTCGATCAATCGGAACGGCCGGATGCGGGGCTGGCGCCATCTGAAGAATGGGTCATTGACGGGCTCCATCGGCGACTACAGCCTCCGGCTCACCGCCTGGGTTGTCCAGGACGGTCGGCCGATGGTCTCGTGGCTCGTTTGCCCGTACGCTTCGGGGATCGATCGTTAGGGGGGAAGGAGGGGTATCATGAACGATCGACTCGGCTATCAGGTCGAGGTGATAGCAGGGGCCTTGGTCTCACTGCTACGGATAGAGGTCGCCAGTGCCCTCTTTCCTGGAAGGGGGTTCTTTGCGCTTTCCCCGGCGGAGCAAAACATTGTCAACACCCAGACCCAGATCCTCATCCAGGACTCCAAGTGGTCGATCTTTCAGCGGGAGGACTTCCAGAAGTTCCTCGCGACTCCTCCTCCCACCTCTCCCCAGCCGCCCGGGCGGTCGGAGGATAAGGGGGAGGAATCGGGACAGTATTTGTGAGACCGGCTGAGACGAAAACAGGCGAAGCTCCCATCTGGGATGAGTGGGACCTCCTGAACTACCTGAACAAGGCCGGCATCGAGGCCGAGCTCTTGACCCCTGGGGTCGAAACCTCGACGGTGGAGAAAGCTGTGAAGGCCCTGAAGGTTGCCCCGAATCAGGTGGTCAAGTCGCTCCTCTTCCAGGCAAAAGGGGGGGGCTTGGTGATGGTGGTGGCGTCAGGGAAGGCGAAGGTGAGCCCGGCCCGCCTCCTGGAGCTGACTGGCATCAAGGGGTGGAAGCTGGCCAAACCTGAGGTTGTCATTCAGGTGACCGGCTATCCCGCCGGGGGACTCCCCCCCATCGGCCATAAGACCCCGCTCCGGGTCATCGTGGATCGGCAGGTGGCGGCTTTCCCCTATGTCTACGCCGGTGGAGGTTCGTCCCAGATCATGGTCAAGCTGAAGCCGATTGACATCATCCGGTTGAACGGGGCCGAGGTGAGAGACGTGGTGGAGTGAACGGGTTCCTGAGGGAAAGGAGAGGCCATGCCGAACTCCAACTTCGTTCATCTGCACGTCCACAGCCAGTATAGCCTCCTGGACGGGGCCTGCCACTTGGACCAATTGGTCGCCAAAGCCAAGGAGTACAGGATGCCGGCCCTGGCCTTGACCGATCACGGGAACTTCTTCGGTGCCGTCGACTTTTATCTGGCCGCGCGAGCCGCCGAGATCAAGCCGATCCTGGGGGTGGAGCTCTACATCGCCCCCAGGAGCCGGTTCGAGCGCTCGGGAGAGGACGGGACCTACGAAGGGGCGAACCACGCCACCATCCTGGTGAAGGATCTCAAAGGCTACAAGAACCTGCTGAAGTTGGTGACGGCCGGCTACCTTGAAGGCTTCTACTATAAGCCCCGGGTCGATAAGGAACTCTTAGCCCAGTATCATGAAGGACTCATCATGCTCTCCGGCTGCTTGAACTGCGAGACGGCCCGGTTGCTCGCCAAGGGGGACGAGAAGAAGGCCTTAGATGTCGCCGGCTGGTACCGGGACATTTTCGGCCCCGAGAACTATTTCCTGGAGGTTCAGGATCACGGGATGGCCGAACAGCGGAGGGTCACTCAGGGGATCTTACGGCTCGCCAAGGCCCTGGATGCCCCCATCATTGCGACCAACGACGTCCACTATCTAAACGCCCCGGACTCCTTCGCCCACGAGGTCCTCTTATGCATCCAGACGGGGAAGACGATGAAGGATCCGGATCGGTGGCGCTTTGCCGCTGATCAGTTCTTCCTGAAGTCCCCGGAGGAGATGGGGGAGGTCTTCGGATACGAACTGCCCGAGGCCTTGAAGAACACCCTGGCCGTGGCCGAGCGTTGCAATCTGGAGCTTCCCTACGGCCGGCTCCTCCTTCCGAGATACCCGGTCCCCGAAGGCGGCACCCAGGAGAGCTATTTGGAAAAGCTCGCCTGTGAAGGGCTGAAGGTTCGCTACCCCCACCCCTCCCAGGAGGTCTTGGACAGGCTCACGTATGAGCTCGAGGTCATCAAGAAGACGGGCTATGCCAGCTACTTTCTTGTGGTCTGGGACTTCGTCAGGTTCGCGAAGGGGCGGGGGATCGCGGTGGGGCCGGGCCGGGGCTCAGCGGCTGGATCCCTCGTCGCCTACTGCCTGGGGATCACGAACATCGACCCGATCCGCTATGGCTTGATCTTTGAACGGTTCTTAAATCCCGAGCGGGTCTCCATGCCCGATATGGACATTGACTTCTCCGATGATCGGCGGGACGGGGTGATCGAGTACGTCACCGAGCGGTACGGTCGGGAGAACGTGAGTCAGATCATCACCTTTGGGACCATGGGCGCCAAGGCGGTGATCCGGGACGTGGGAAGGGCCCTCGGCATGCCGTACGGCGAGGTGGACAGGATTGCCAAGATGGTGCCGAACGTCCTGAACATCACCTTGGACGAGGCCTTGGTCCAGAGCCCTCCTCTTCAGGAGGCGGTGAACACCAGGCCCGAGGTTCAGGAGCTCTGGCGGATCGCCAAGTCGCTGGAAGGGTTGACCCGCCACGCCTCCACCCATGCTGCCGGGGTCGTCATCTCCAGCGAGCCGTTGATCGAGCATGTCCCCCTCTACAAGGGGACTAAGGGTGAGGTGACCACCCAATACGCCATGGGGGCCATTGAGAAGATCGGCCTGCTGAAGATGGATTTTTTGGGCCTTCGGACCTTGACCGTCATCGCCAATGCTGTCAAGCTCGTTGCCCAAACCCGCGGGCTTACCCTGGACATGGATACCATCCCCCTGGACGACGGGAAGACCTTCCAGCTCCTCTGGGAGGCCAGGACCGTCGGGATCTTCCAGTTGGAATCCCCGGGGATGCGGGATCTGTTGAAGCGCCTTAGGCCCAATCGCTTCGAGGACCTGATTGCGATCCTCGCCCTCTACCGCCCCGGCCCCATGGTCCTGATCGACGATTTCATCGCCCGCCGCCATGGGCGGGTGAAGATCACCTACGATCATCCGCTCCTGGAGCCGATCCTCAAGGACACCTACGGGATCGTCATCTTTCAGGAGCAGGTGATGCGGATGGCCTCTGACCTGGCCGGCTTTAGCATGAGCGAGGCCGACGTCCTCCGAAAGGCCATGGGGAAGAAAGACCCCGAGATGATGGCCAAGCAGCGGAGGAAATTCGTCGAGGGGGCCAAGGCCCGGGGGATTCCTGAACAGAAGGCTGAGCAGCTCTTCGATCTCATCTCCCGCTTCGCCGGATACGCCTTCAATAAGCCCCACTCGACAGCCTACGCCATCGTCGCCTATCAGACGGCCTATCTGAAGGCCCACTACCCGGTGGAGTTCATGGCCGCCCTCTTAAGCTCCGAGATGAACGACACCAACAAGATCGTCAAGTGTATCGAGGAGTGCCGCCAGATGGGGATCGAGGTTCTCCCGCCCGATGTGAACGGGTCGGATCACGCCTTCACGGTGGTTCAGGGGAAGATCCGCTTCGGATTCGTGGCGGTGAAAAATGTAGGGGAGGCGGCCATCCAATCGATCCTGACCGCCCGTCGGAAAGGCGGCCCCTTCCATTCCCTCTTCGATTTCTGCGAACGGGCGGACCTCCGGGTGGTGAACAAGCGGGTCATCGAGAGCCTGATCAAGGCGGGGGCCTTCGATTCGCTGGGGGTGAGGCGCTCCCACCTGATGGCCGTGGTGGACAAGGCTATGGAGGCGGCAACCTCCTCGCAGAAGGCCAAGCTGAACGGCCAGGCCTCGCTCCTGGATATGCTGGGCGCCCCCGAGGCGCCTGTGCAGCCGGGGACCCTGCTCCCCGACACGCCCGAGTGGTCCAGGGAGGAACGGCTGGCAGGGGAGAAGGAGATTTTGGGGTTTTACATCACCGGGCACCCCCTGGCCGACTTCCAGGAGGCCATCACCCGCTTCAGCACGGCCAAAACCGATGAGCTTCCCTTGAGGAAGGACAAAGAAACGGTCAGGCTCTGTGCCATCGTCACAGCCGTCAAAGAGATCACCACCCGAAACGGTGAGCGGATGGCCTTCCTGACGTTGGAGGATCTGGCAGGAACCGTCGAGGCGGTGGCCTTCCCCGAGGTCTACCGGCAGCACATGTTGAACCTGGTGAAAGACGCGGCCATCCTGGTCCGGGGGCAGGTGGATCACGTCGAGGAGACGGTCAAGCTCCTTTTGACCGAGGTCCAACCCCTGACCTCCCTCAAGCGGAACGGAAACCAGGAGCTCGCCGTCTCTATCCCCGAAGCGCGCCTGACGAAGGAGGCCCTGGGGCGCCTCCGGGCCCTCCTGGAGTGGCATCCGGGACCGGCCCCCGTCCGGCTTCGGATCCGGATCGCTGAGGAACAGGTCACGATCGCCTGCTCCCCGAAGCTCTCCATCGAGCCGAGCGATGGCTTCAAACAGGAGATCGAGGAGTTGTTCGGCGCTGGCTCCGTCTCCATCGGCTAAGGGAACCGAACGTTCCAACAAGGCAGGCGGCTCCAGCGCTGGAGGGGAAGGGCAGTGCCTTCTCTCGCTGGCCACCAAAAGGGGAAACATCTCTCCATGGGTGTGCGACAAATTTGTGGGTCCCAGGGGCTAGC
>JACQHM010000181.1 GCA_016199025.1 Candidatus Methylomirabilota bacterium
GAAAAGCGACGATCACCAAGGGTTTGAGGGAATCTGGGAGAACGGCGAACAAGTGACGCTCCTCTTCCTCGGTAAGGTAACGGGCCCTGGCATTACTCACCTTGGGTAATTTCACCCCTTTAAGGGGGTTCTGGTCCACCTTCCCATCCCGGATCGCCAGGTTGTACAGGTGACGAAGCACCGCCAGGTCCCGATGAAGCGTAGCCGGTCTGCCCTTGGCCTCACACCTCCGGGCGACATACCGTTCCACATCGGCAAACCGGATCGTGTCGAGGGTCTTCCTGGCGAACTCTGGGGCCTGGCAAAGCTTCTTCAAGGCGCTCCGCTCCCGCGGATACCCCCGCTTGGTGGCCTTCGCCAACGCCAAGTAAGCCTGGGCCTCTACCTCCAGTAAGACCGTTGGCCGTCGTTTCAATTTCTCAGGGAAAAACTTCCCCTCTCAGATCTCCGTCTTCCGCTTGCGGTACACCTCCTGGGCGAGGCCCTTCGGCCCCACCTTCTCCCGATGGAGCCGCCTATACTGATCCACGTAGCGTATCCATCAGTCTCCCCGCTGCCCTTGGTAAAGCTGAGACTCACGGGGAGACGGTCTGAAAAAGATCCCCCGTTCCTTCCGTATCATCGGCCTCCTTCTCCTGGGGTTGTGTCCTCATGGCCCTGGAGCCCCTAGTACTACTTTGTTAAATCCGTAGTGGATGCACGGTTTCGATGTGTCCCAGGGAGGGCCACCACATGACCGCTTGGTGCCTTAGCCAGGCCGCGACCCACCGATGCACGGCGGGGAGGGTCCAGCGCGGGCGATCCCGCCGATGGGGAAAACGGGTCGCGCGGGCGACCCGGGCGACGCGGGGTGCTCCGGCGCTGGCGCTGCTGGAGCCAGACCAGAAAACTATAGCTGAGCATCACGGTCACGGCCTCGCGGTGAAAGCCGGGCCACAGCCGTCCTTGGTACTGATCCCACCCCAACTCGCTCTTGCTGTCCTCGTGGTACTGCTCGATGAGGTGGCGCCGATGGGCATAGCCGACCAACGTCTTGAGTGGCGTCACCGCTGGGAAGTTGCTCCAGGAGGGGCTTATGAAACCCCTGGGTCTCGAACCACGCTTGAAGCTGCTCTCCGGCCTTCACTGCTTGGCGGAGTTGCTCCTCCGTGGCCGGTTGCTCTTTCGGCCGTTCCGGGTCAAGGTCGAGGAGGAACCGGACGAGGGAGGGGATCTGCTCATCACCAGGGGAGGAGCCGTCCCGGAGGTGGTTCAACGGATTGAGGAGAGGACGGGGATTCAGGCCGGTGTAGAAATGCCAGCCCTCGTCGAGCTGGCATCGCTTGATCGTCTCAAGAAACCGCTCCTTGTCGGTGTAGATGCCCCATGCCGGATGGTGGCCCGGAGCCAGGATGTCGAGTTCGACGCCATAGCCGTCCTGGATCAGCGTCGTCCAGGTTCTTTCAACGTCCTCCTACAAAACCTGCATCTTCAGCATCCTCCTTGCAGAACTCCCGCCAGGCGGCCAAGACGGCCGCTACATCAGCGAAGGCTTTGAGGTTCCCCCGGTCCACCCGCCGGATGCCGACCACTCTCACATGCACCACGTCTCACTCCTCCCCAGGTGGGGTCTATCGAAGCGCTTCTTCCGCAGCGAGAAGCGTATCAAGCCTACGCGAAAGCTCAGCATCGTAGTGCTTCGTGATGCGTCGCTCTAAGCGTTTGCGTTCGAAACTCAGCAAGAGCGTGATTAATCGCTTCACTATCACTGCCGCTCCTGGCGTTCACCGGGGAAATGCTCTCGGCCAGCTCGAAGCAGCTTCTCGACATCTTCTTCTAAGATCCCGACCCTTCCTCCTACTCGCGTAAGCGGGAGCCCCACGCGAATTCGCCAACGGGGGTCTCTGATAGTTTTCACTGCCACACCGAGACGCTCAGAAACTTCAGAAACTCTCAGAAGCCGCACGGACCTCACCTCCTTCCAACAGGAATATAAGCTAGATATCGGACTCTATCACTTGCCATAAAACTGTGTGACAGGGTTTTCCGGCAAGAAAAAATGTAGTGGAAGGAGAGGAAGCGAAGGAGAAAGGTGGAGTGCGGTTAGCGGCGAGGAGAGGGGTTACGCGAGGGAGCGGCTTCGCGGAGGAGGTTCTTGATGTTCGGGATCACCACTGTCTCAATCCAGCGGCGGTGTTTCTTTCGCTGCTCAGGGGAGAAGGTCTGTTCGAGTTCATGGTCGAGTTCGAACAAGATCGCCCGACCCCATTTCAGGCGACGCTTGAGCCAGCGGTACGGGGCCGGGCCATCTGTCAGTCGGCCAAGGATTCGCAAGACTCGGGTCGGGGTATAGCCCGCTTGGTCTATTGCGAGAGCAATACGAAGCGACAGCATAGGATCAATGGAACGGCTTCCCTCCGAACGACCTCCAAGCTGTAGAGGTGGGATTCCGAAAACCCTGGACAAGTAGGGATCATCCCGGACTTTCCGACGGAGATCCCGGAGCCGCTTAATGGCCACTCGCTCGTTCGAGGCCGCGACAAGTGCCTGAAGCAGTAAGAAGGACTCCCACAAGGGAGGGATTAGGGCTCCACTGAGCGTCTCGGTACACCCTCCGCCCTTCATAGCTTTAGTCTTTAGGAAGTTAACGAGGACAGGAAACTCCCCTTCCTTTGCATCAGGCGGAGAGGATTGCGAGGTCTGACGCTGTCGTTTAGGCATGCGCTCCGCGGCCGCCCGTTTGCTGACGCTTGACCCATAAGCTTCGGCATAGGCCCGCTCTAAACAGTCGTCATCGTCGTCATGGTCAGCCTTGTGGTAAGCCCAGTACAACCGTTGGAAGCTCTCATCAGGCGTCTCTCGTTTTGAGGAAGTTCGTGAGCACTTCTTCGGCATACACTCCTCCCGCAGGAGCCCCGAAGGGGCGC
>JACQHM010000192.1 GCA_016199025.1 Candidatus Methylomirabilota bacterium
CCCCCAACCCCTTGAATTTTCCTATGAGCTATCCGTATTCCGTTGACCTTATCATCTTTGACTTCGATGGCACGCTGGCCGACACCAGGGAGGATCTGGCCGCCTCGGTGAACTATGCGCTCCGGGAGCTTTTCCTCCCCCAGCTTCCCGTGGACGTCATCATCGGCTTCGTCGGGGAAGGCATCACCCCTCTCCTGGAGCGGATCCTTGGTCCAGAACGGCTCCACCTGGTGGAGGAGGCGGTCGCCCTCTACACCAAGCACCACCGGGATCACCTCCTGGACAAGACCTGCCTCTACCCCGGCGTCCCGGAGGTCCTGGAGCATTTCCGAGGAAAGAAGAAGGCCATTATCAGCAACAAATCTTGCGAGTTCACCGCCAGGATCGCCGAGGGGTTGAGGATTGCCGACCATTTCGCGTTGATCCTGGGGGGCGATAGTACCTCTCACCGGAAACCCCATCCCGAGCCGGTGGAGAAGGTCCTCGAAGCGTTAGGAGTGACGAGGAAACGGACAGTGATGGTGGGGGACAGCCCTTTGGACGTCCTCGCCGGGAAACGGGCGGGCCTCCTCACGTCGGCCGTGACCTATGGCTTTCGAACGCGCGAGGAGCTGATGAAGGCGGGCCCCGATCTCCTCTTGGACGACCTCAGAGAGCTGACGAGATACCTGGGATGACGAGAAACTGTAGAGAGGGGTAGGGGCGACCGACCGGGCCGCCCTCCCAGGGGATGATTTACGTCATCGGCGACATCCACGGTTGCCTGGAGCCCCTGAAACAGCTCATGGGCATGGTCAACCCGGGCGAAGGGGATCAGCTCATCTTTCTGGGGGACTACATCGACCGTGGCCCGGATCCGAAGGGGGTCGTCGAGTATCTCCTGTCCCTCAAAGGGAACCCCGTGTTCCTCATGGGCAACCACGAGCGGATGTTCCTCGACTACCTGGAGGGGAGGAACAGGCTCCTCTACCTTTTGAACGGTGGAGGCTCCACCTTACGAGGCTATGGTGATGCCTCGATGATCCCAGCCGATCACCTGAGATTCTTCAAAAGCCTCCGCCTCTACTACGAGGCTGGACATTACCTCTTCGTCCATGCCGGGCTCAAGCCCGGCCTTCCCCTGGAAGACCAGGGCCCCGAGGACCTGCTCTGGATCCGGGGAGAGTTCATCTCCTACCCCGGGCGCTACCCCAAGACCATCGTCTTCGGCCACATGCCCATGCCGGAGGTCCTGATGCTTCCCGATCGGATCGGGATCGACACGGGTTGTGTGTACGGTGGAAAGCTCACCTGCCTCGTCCTTCCCTCCCAGGAGTTGATCCAGGTCAAGAACCGCTGGGCGTAGCTATTTCTGGATCTGGACCGGGACGGTGTGATAGCCGGTGGCCCCCTCGGGGAGCGGCGGGGCCGGCTTCTCCTCCTGGAGAGCACCCTTCTGATCTGTCGCCCTGACCTTAAGGAGATGGTTCTCCTCCTTTGAGAGGCGAAGCCTTGCCGCCCAGAGGACCCAGGTGTACGGCGAAAGGGGAGCCTTCAGCACGGCCTCCAGCCAGGTCTTCCCACCATCGGCGCTGACCTCGACTTTTTTCATCCCCCGATCCCCGGCCAGGGCAACCCCTCCGACCAGGACCTCCCCCGTTGGGAGCGTCTGGCCAGATCCAGGGGTATCGATCCGGGAGGTCGTTTTGATGACGGCCTCGTCGGACCAGCCCCGGCTCTCCCAGTAGCCCCGGTGCTCACTGTCCACGAACTCGATCTCGGTCAGCCACTTGGGCGACTTCATCCCGTAGTGGCCGGGATAGATGACCCGTAAAGGGCCGCCGTGGTCGTCGGGCAGATCCTCGCCGTTCATCAGGTAGACCAGCATCAGGTTCTGCTGAAGGGCCCGTTCGATGGGCACACTGGAGGAGTAGCGGTCGTAGGAGGTGAAGACGACCCGCTTCGCCTGGGATTTGACCTTGGCCAATCCCAGGATGTGCTTCAAGGGGACCCCCTTCCAGAGGGCGTTGCTCATCAGATCCCCGCCGACCTCGTTGCTGATACACTCCAACGTGACGTACTGCTCGACGGCGGGCATCCGCTTGATCTCCTCTATGGGCAGCTCCAGCGGCCGCTCCACCAGACCTCCCACCTTAAGCCGGAAGCTTTTCCGGTCCACCTTGGGATCGAAGAGGTTCTTGGAGATCTTGTAGAACTGTTTGTTCGGGGTGACTTCGGGTGAGATCCCCTTCACCTGTTCGAAGAGCTGGTCGAGCTTCTGGGCCGCCCGGGCGCTCACCGGCTTCAAAAGCCGTGAGGCGGTCCCAAGGGCGGCAAGGGCCAGAAGGCCGGCGAGGCCTTTCAAGAGGGTCCGCCGCTCCCCCTGCCCCCTGGACGGGACTTGGGTGAGGGACCGTCTGACCTCTCTCGATCCCCCATTGAGCAGGCCCCCAAGGAAGAGGCCGTAGAAGAGGTGAAGGGCGACGAGCGCCATGATCGCCACAGCCGGACCCACCTCGAGAGGGGTCAAGGTCCCACGGCTGATCAGCAACAGGATAAGCGTAGACGTCCCGATCCCCAACAGGCCCGAGAACGCCAGGAGATCCCAAAACGGCCTAAAGAGACGACCCCTCACACCGGCAAAGAGGGCGCCGATCACGCCCAGGAAGCTGAGATAGCCGAGGATCGACAGGCCGAAGGCGATCCACTTGGCCGATTTCCCCAGGAGGCGGATGCCAACACTGAAGAGCTCCATGGGGATGAAGGCAAAGGCCAGCTCGGCCATCAACTCGGGGATCAGCGGCGTCCCCCAGAGGAACCGGGCCGCCGCCATCAGGACCAGCATACCGGCCCCGGCGATCAGGCCCGCGAAGAATCCACGCCTGATAGGAGCTTTCCCCATCTCCTTCCTCCTTCACGATCGAAGTCCCGGAAGGTCCACCGTAGTCAATCATTATGTCACTTGGGCATGAAGGTGACAAGGAATTTCGGGAGCGTTCATTTCTCCCCTTCCATCATCCCTTCTTTCTCTTTCATCATCCCTTTCTCGCCCTCCATCATCTTCTCTTCCTTCATCATCACCTTCTCTCCTTCCATTCCCCCTTTCTCCTCCTTCATCATCCCCGACTCCCCTGCCTTCTTCTCCTCCTTCATCATCCCCTTTTCCTCGCCGCTCATCATGGTCGTCGTACACGCGGCGAGAAGAAGGGAGATGCCTGCCAACAGAACGACCACCGCTCTTCCACCACTTCGGAACCATGTGTCCATGGAGCTCCCTCCTCTTGAAACGTAGGTGAGCGTTCAGCTATCAGCCATCAGCGGTCAGCAAGTCCCCCCCCTTTCTCGGTGGGTAGCGGGGGTGGGTAGTAAGAGGTCTCAACCATTGATCCACACCTACCAACCACCGGCCACACACCACCAACCTTCAAGGAGGAGGGGGTCTAGCGGACTCCTATAGGGAGAAGGGTAAAAGAGGAATATAAAGGATGGATAAAAGGAGGGTAAAGATTTGGTAAAGATCGCGACAGGCGGGAAGGGGCTTATGCGGGCAGGGTGAACCAGACCCGGGTCTCGGTGGGGGTGCTCTCGGCCCCGACTTCTCCCCTGTGGGCCTCGATCAGCTCCTTGACGATGGCCAGGCCGATGCCCGCCCCCCCGTGCTCCCGGGACCGGGACTTCTCCCCCCGGTAGAAGCGTTCGAAGATGAAGGGGAGATCCTCTTCAGCGATCCCCTCGCCGGTGTTGGCGAAGATCAGCGTGATCCTCCCGGGCACGCGTTCGGCCGAGATCCTCACGTGCCCGCCATGGGGTGTGTACTGCCAGGCGTTTTGGAGAAGGTTCCTGAAGACCTGGGCCAGCTTCTCCGGATCGGCCCGGGTCTCACCCTCCGCGGCGGAGAGCTCCGTTTCGACGACGATCCCTTTCGTGGCGAACTTCGGCCGGAAGAGGTCCAAGACCTCCAACGCCAACACCTGGAGATCGATCCTCTTCCGGCGGAGGGTTCCCCTGGCCGCGTCGGCCCTCGCCAACTGGAGCAGATCCTCAACCAGCTTGGCCAGGCGGAGCGTTTCCTCATGGAGCGATTCGAAGATCTCCTTCGAGGGGGCCATCACCCCGTCGCTCAAGGCCTCCAGATACCCTCGCATGTTCGTCAAGGGGGTCCGAAGCTCATGGGCGACATCGATCACCATGGTCTTCCGCAGTTGCTCAATCCGCTGAAGGCTGTCGGCCATCTGGTTGAACGCCGTCGCCAACTGGCCCACCTCGTCGTTGGAGGAGATCCGGACCCGGGCTGTGTAATCGCCCGAGGCGATCTTCCTGGTGATCCCCGTCATCTGGGAGAGGGGGGTTAAGACTTTTCGCGTGAGCAGGAAGCTGAGGATGACGGCCAGGGCCAACGTTGCGAGGCTTGCCCAGATGAGGGAACGGTGGGTGGCATCCAGGAACATCCGGTGGACGGCCGTGGGGGAGATGTGGTACCGCTTCATCAGGACCATAAAGTAGTTCGAGGCGAGATAATCAATGGCGAGCCAGACGATGAGGATGACCACCCCGAGGACGAGGACGTTGATCCCCAGGAGCTTCCACAGGAGGCGGCTTTTCATGCCAGAACCCTTGCCCTGGCTACCCACCTTCGGCGAATTGGTATCCGATGCCTCGGACGGTCAAGATGTATCGAGGCTTGGAGGGATCCTCCTCGATCTTCTGCCGCAGCTTCCCGATGTGGACATCAATGACGCGGTCAACCACGGCCTCACCATCGGGATACAGGCGGTCCAACAGCTCCTCCCGGGAGAAGACCCGCCCGGGCTTGGCCATGAGGGCCTGGAGGAGCTTGAACTCAAAGACGGTGAGCGAGACAGGGCGGCCGTTCATGGTCACCTTCCGCTTGTCGAGATCCACGACCAGCCCCCCCTGCGACAAGAGGCCCTGGGCCTTCGCCGCCTCCGGATTGGCCCGTCGGAAGATCGCCTTGACCCGGGCCACCAGCTCACGGGGGCTGAAAGGCTTCACGACGTAATCGTCGGCGCCGAGCGACAACCCCAGGATCCGGTCCATCTC
>JACQHM010000036.1 GCA_016199025.1 Candidatus Methylomirabilota bacterium
CTCCTTTGAAAGAAAAAGAGGGGGGAGGGATGCCTCCCCCCTGCCCGCGGCCAGCCTGCCTTAAAATGCCACGGCGGCTTCGACCGTCCACCGCCAATCATTCGTGACCCCGTTCGGCCGGTCCAGGCTGGTGA
This sequence comes from Candidatus Methylomirabilota bacterium, assembly GCA_016199025.1. GTDB lineage: Bacteria > Methylomirabilota > Methylomirabilia > Methylomirabilales > JACQHM01 > JACQHM01. The sequence continues at coordinate 135 of JACQHM010000036.1, forward strand.
AATACTCGACAAAGAGCTTCACGTTCTGCCACGGATAGAAGCCCAGGTTCAGCGTGAGATCGAGGAAATCATCCTTCCCGTCGTTCTTCTGGTAACCGTCCACACGGACGAGGGGGACGACCATAAAGAGGGGGATCCCTTTCAGTTTATCCTCCTCAATGGTATAGAACGCTTCCAGATACCAGGCGTTGTTCCTCTCATCCCCCCCCGTGAAGAGGTCATCTGTTGCCCAAAGGAAGGTGCCTAAAAGGTTTAGCCCGCCAAACCGGGCCTGGGCATCAATACCGACCCGGTCAAAGTCCAGCTCCTTGGTCACTCCACCGGACGTTGTGTCCTGACTCCCCGTTGAAACAAACGCCCCAATCATCAGGTCGGGGAGAATGTTAAAGGCGAGACGCCCCGAGAGATCTTTTGGCCCCTCCCCTTCGTTGTCGGCTACATCCGCCGAGTAAGTCAGGGAGTAGAAAAGCCTGTTCAAAAGGGTCTCCCGGCCATAGAAGCCTACCATCTGGTGCTCATCCTGAAGGGGGACCTTTGTGGAAAAGCCCTGGGCCATGGGTGCCCGGGAACTCCGCGTGAGCCGCCGGGCATTGGACAGGGAATCGTAGGGGTCCGCATGGAAGACGGCACCCTTACCCATGACGATACTGAAGAGAGGGTGGGGGTGGAAGCCTACGACGCCAAGGGCTGTCTCGACTTCGAAGTCGTTTTCGTCCTCCAACTCCAGCTCGCCGAAAAAGGAGCCGTAGCGGAAGACATTCCCCGCGAAGAAGATCTCAAGCTCGTGGAGGGAGCGGAGTTTTTTCGGGCCGTCCTTCTTCTCATCGAAGGGCCGTAACTTTACCACAAGGGCCAGCGGGAAGATCTTGGGCAGCGTCAGCTTATCGGCAAGCTTCATTTGCTCCTTGGGCTCCCCCCGCTCCATCATGTACCCGTTTTCCTTGAAGCTGCGCCCGGTAGCGTTCAGGGCAGGCCAGGCCGTGTGGCAGGCGTTACAGGCAACCCCATAGGCGCGGGCAAAGGCGGGGACGGCAAAAGCCTGGGTCGAGAGGAGGAGAAGGAAACCCACCACCGTGAACACGAAGAGCACAGGAACCCCTCGTCTCATGTTTTACCTCCTTCGGGAAAAGGTTCAAAACCCCTTCTCGTCCAGTGATGCTTTCCAAACCCTGGCCTTCTCACCTCCTTCCTTGTCCTTTTAGAAGCTTCACTACTTGGCAAGGGTCCTGGTATAGGCCAGGACGTCCTCGATCTCCTCCTCGCTGAGCTGTCCTTGGAAGGAAGGCATGTTACCCCTCCCCTCCATCATGACCGCCTTATGCCGGGCATCAGGATGCGCAATCATCTCCTTACTGATGAAGCTCGGAGGCCTCGGCTTGAGGGAATCGGCCACAGGCCCATCCCCCTTTCCCATCCGACCATGGCAGAGGGCGCACTTCTCATTATAGATGGCCTTCCCCCTGGCGACGTCCGCCGCTATCGCTAACGGAATGGTAAGAAAAAATATCGACAAGGTGGTAATGAGACTCACCAGTTTTGTCAAGCTTTTCATCGTTTCCTCCTCATTTGAGGTTCAGCACGTCCTCGGCCAGGGCCTTAGGCTCTTCCCCAGCCGGGCCTCTCAGAGTTGGATTGGCACCTCGCAACAGGGTGGCAGGAGCGGCTGGCCTTCAGGGGGGATCGGTGACCAGAATCCCCTTGGCGACGAGCAAACAGGGCTCAGGCATCCCCTTCTCCGCCTCGACGATGATCACGTCGGGCTGGACCCCTGGATTTCTACGAGTCTTGAATCAGCTCCTCCTTAAGCTCGAAGAGCCGCCGGAAGGCGCCCACGTAGAGGAGGCTGTTCCCCGAAGCCGCCTGCTTCTTCAACTCGGCCATGGGGGCGTGGAGGATCTTGTTGACCAGGGAGGTCGTCAGCGCCTCCACCGCCGCCCGCTCCTCCTGGGTCAGCCGCCCCAGACGGCCGAACGCCTTCTCCAGCTCCTGAGCCCGGATCGCCTCCACCTTCTCCCTGAGACTCACGATGGTTGGCACCACCTCCCGGCCCTTCAACCACTGGAGGAACCGCCCCACCTCGTTCTCGATAATCGCCTCCGCCCGCTCCGCCTCCTTCTGCCGCTCCTTGAGGTTCGCCCGTACGACCCCCTCCAGATCGTCAATGTCATAGAGGTACACGTTGTCCAGGTCGTTCACCGCCGGGTCAATGTCCCGGGGGACGGCGATATCAATCAAGAAGATCGGCCGGTGCTTCCGGAGCCGGAGGACCGTCTCCACCTCCGGGCGGTAAAGGACATAGTGAGGGGCTCCCGTGGAGCTGAGAACGACATCGGCGTGGACCAGCTCCTCCTTGACCTCAGCAAAGGGGATGGCTTTCCCCTGCAGCTTGTGCGCCAGCTCGTGCGCCCGGTCAGCGCTCCGGTTCGACACCAGGATGCTGGTCACCCCCTCATCCTTGAGATGGAGAGCCGCCACCTCCGCCATCTCCCCCGCCCCCAGGATCAAGGCGGTCCGCCCGTGCAGATCCCCAAAGATCCTCTTCGCCAGCTCCACTGCCGCCGAGGGGACGGAACAGGCCGCCTGGGCGATCCCCGTCTCCGTCCGGACCCGCTTCCCGACCAGCAGGGCCCACTCCACGAGGTGGTTCAACACGGTCCCCGTCGCCCCCTGCTCCAACGCCACTTGGTAGGCCGCCTTCACCTGGCCGAGGATCTGGGGCTCCCCGACGACCATCGAATCCAGGCTGGAGGTCACCCGGAAGAGGTGCCGGACGGCCTGCTCAGCCACGTGGAGGTAGAGGGTGTCCTGGAAGGCCTGGCGGGGGAGCTCCCGGTAGGCGGCCAAGGTGTCCAGGATAAGCGCCTTCGCAGCCGCCGGCTCCCGCACCACCGCGTAGACCTCAACCCGGTTGCAGGTGGAGAGGATCAGCCGCTCCAGGATCATGGGATCGAGCCCCAGGAGCGCCAGCGGTTGGGGGAGCTCCCGGTCAGAGATATGGAGCCTCTCCCGAAGCTCCACCGGCGCCGTCTTGTGACTTACGCCTAAGGCGATGATCTCCATAACAAGCCTCTCTTCTCACACCTTAGCGGTCTTCCTTTCCGAATCACAGCCCCCAAGGGGATCATTTTGAAGGGGAAAAAGGGGGAGATGGGCATAGTCCTTTTGGACTATTTCCGCCAGAGCAAGAAATCGTGTTGCCTGGGGTTAAAAACATCCACACCGATGTAGGTCATCAAGACCAAGGCGAACCCGACGATGCCAAGGACCGCCGCCTTCCTCCCGTGCCAGCCCCGGCTGAAACGGGTGTGGAGGTAGGCCGCATAGGTGAGCCAGGTGATGAGGGACCAGGTCTCCTTGGGGTCCCAG
>JACQHM010000185.1 GCA_016199025.1 Candidatus Methylomirabilota bacterium
CAACCAGACAGAGCGCTGCGAAGAGGTTCCTCCTTCGCATCTCTTCGCCCTCCTTAAATTTAGGGTTCCTCCACTGAACGCCCTCGAAAGAGGGCCAGACCCACATCCGGTTCGAAGATCTCCCACCCCCTTTCCATATGGGCTCATGTTGGAATATAGGTGAAACTTGGCACCATCAAAGACGGCGTAGGGGCGGGATGTATTCCCGCCCGACGGGAGGGCCTCAAGCCCTCCCCTACGAAAAATCGCTCTTCACCTAAAAACCAACATGAGCCTTCCATGTGAACTAGGCCGCCTCTTTCTCTGCCTTCCCGACAAGAGGCCCTCCCAGCGCCTCCCGGGACCTCCTGGAGAGGGCCTCGTTCATACTGCCGCTCCGGAACCCGGCCAGATCCAGGACCACGTAGGTGAACCCAAAACTCTTGAAGGTCCCCAGCAGCCGTTCCCGGACATCCAGGAGCGAGGGAAAGTCCTCGGGAGGGACCTCGATCCGGGCGATCTCCCCGTGGTGCCGGACCCGGACCGTTCGATAACCCAGACTTTTGATGTAGCGCTCCGCCATCTCCACCTGGGCGAGCTTCTCCAAGGTGATCCCCTCCCCGTAGGGGATCCGGGAGGCGAAGCAGGCCATGGAGGGCTTGTCCCAGGTTGGGAGGCCCATCTCCTTCGAGAGGAGCCGGATCTCCTGCTTGGTGAGTTTTGCCTCCAGGAGGGGGCTCCTGATGCCGATCTGCTTCGCCGCCTGCCGTCCCGGCCGGAAGTCCAGGCGGTCGTCGTAATTGGTTCCGTCCAGGACGTGGGGGATCCCCCGCTCCCGGGCGATCCCCCGCAAGGTCCCGAACAGCTCCTCTTTACAGGTGAAGCACCGATTGGGCGGGTTATTGACGAAGACCTCGTTCTCCAGCTCCTTCGTCTCGATCAGGAGGTGGGAAACGCCCATCTCGGCCGCCACCTTGGTGGCGAAGGTCACTTCTTCCTCCGGATAGGTCTTCGAGGTGGCCGTCACCGCCAGGACATTTCCGTCCAGAACCTCATGGGCGACCTTCAGGAGGAAAGTCGAATCGACGCCGCCCGAGAAGGCGATCAAGACCTTCCCCATCCGGGCCAGGATCCCCCGAAGGGCGAGAAGCTTCTCCAGAGTCTCTGTTGCGACCGTTTGCATCACTCACCCCCTCACATTCTTCTTGGCAAAGTCCTGAAGGGTCTTGCTCATCTCCGCGTAAAGGTTCAAAGGGGCGCAGCCGTGGTGCTCCACCACCTCTTTCCCCCTGGCTTTCATGTCGCGCACATAATCCTTGATGGCCGCGGCTGTCGGGCCGGTCTCCCAGCAATCTCCCACCAGCATAACCAGGTCGTAGTCCCGCTCCGGCTGGAGGGTGTTCCAGCCGGTGATGAGGGCCACGTCCTTGACCTTCATCCCGGAGGCCAGGAAGCCGTCCAATGTGCCGCGGATGTGGGACAGACAGCCCTGGCAGGCCCCCGCCGCGTACACGTCTAGCCCCGGGACGACGCCAAAGGGGTCACCGACGGCCCGCTTGAAGGGGCTCTTCACGTCCTCGATCCGGGCCCCCCGGACCTCGATCTGGGAGAGGTCCGCCACCCCCACCTTCTCGGCCTGACCGAGCCGGAGCATCGGGACCTCGGAGGGATCGATCCCCATGATGGCCGCCCCGACGGCGTCCACAGCCACCGGATCCCGGCTGGCCAGGATCAGGTTCATGTCCTTCCGGGTGCCGCCCCCCGGACCCTGCCCTTCCATCCCGATGATGGCGTCGATGAGGCTGAAGTGGGGTGGGAGGACCTTGTGGAGGTCCACCATCTTCTGGTGGAGGTCAGCCCGGTGGGCCCCCTGCATGGAGGTCCGGTCGTAGCCGAAAGGCCTTGCCTGGGTGTAGTAGATGACCCCGTTCCAGTTCTTCATGGCCATGGTGATGACACCCTGGATGTGGGTCTTCATCTTGGCCAGGTCGATCAGGACGTCGGCATCCTTCAGGACCTGATAGGTCTCGGCGTTGTGCATCGCCTTGCCGTCTGGAACATCCAGGATGATCCGCCTGGTCTCGTCCAAGGGGACGACCTCGTTTGCCCCTCCCCGCAAAGAGGCCTCCGTCAGCCCGTTCATCTCAAAGGTCACCCGGCTTCCCCCAAGCAGGTAGCCCAGGGCGGCCGTATCCCCTACCATGACATACGAGGAGGGGACCGCTTCTTTGATGACCCGGACCACCGCCTCCAGGGTCCTCGGATCGACGCAGCCATAGCTCTCAACGGTGCCGGCGACGAAACCGTTGGCCTTGATGAAGACCTTCTGACCCGGTTTGATGACCTGCTCCCCCCCTCCGACTGAGAGGTGGAAGGCCTCCCGGACCATCTCAGCGATGGCGTCCACTGACTCTTTCCGGTACTCCAGGACATCGCTCTCATCCCCCCGGGCCCCGGGGATCCGCCTCCGATGAACGACAGCGACGGGGATTTTCCCTCCCCCCCCTTCTGCCCAGGCGAGGTTGGCGCTCCTGGAAACGAAAGGTCCCTCCCCAACCAGGGCGGCTGCACCGACCAGGGCACCCGTCGCCATCAAGAATTCCCTCCTCGTCAACGTGCCCTTACTTGACTCCCCCATAGCCTCCTCCCGCCACCGGATGGGACAACCACCCCTAACCCCCTTCCGGATTGCGGATTGCC
>JACQHM010000187.1 GCA_016199025.1 Candidatus Methylomirabilota bacterium
CTCTGGATGACCGATTCGTGGAGATGATGCCTGTGCCGCACCCCCGTGCGGCGGTCCACATAATGCGACGAGGCCGGAAAGACCCACTACCACACCCACTGCCGGTCAGCGTTAGGGTACTTGCGGGCGATGGCATCCGGCAATGGGGCCCGGCCCAGGCCTTGGGCCAGATCCTCCGCATGCTGCCGACGGACCTTCTCCAGGTGCACCTCTAAAGGTTCCCTCACCACGGCCGGAAGCATGGTCACCCGGTCCTTAAGCCCCTTGCCGTCACGGACCGTGAGCTCATGGCGGTGAACGTCGATGTCTTTGACCCTCAGGCGTAGACATTCCAACAGCCGCAGACCGGAGCCGTACAGCAGCGTGCACACCAGCCGCGGGGTCCCGTCCAGCTCATCCAGCACCGCCCTGACCTCCTGGCGGATCAGTACGACCGGCAGCCGTCGGGGCCGACGGGCCCGCACGACGCCTTCGAGCTGGCCCAACGGGCGATTCAGCACATTGCCGTACAGAAACAGCAGGGCGGCCAGGGCCTGGTTCTGGGTCGAGGCGGCGATGCGTTCGTGCACGGCCAGGTGTGTCAGAAACTGGTTGACTTCCGGCTCGCCCAGCTCCGCCGGGTGGCGCTTCCCGTGGAAGCAGATGAACCGCTTGATCCACCCAGCATACGCCTCCTCGGTTCTCTGACTATAGTGACGGGCACGGATCGCTTGGCGCACCCGGTCCAGGAGCATGGAGTCTGGGGCCACCGCGGGTATGGAACCGCTTACGACTCGACGTAACCCACCACCCCTGGGCGGTGCCTGCCCAGCCTGGCTGAGCCGCTTCAGCTTCAGCGCTTGTTCTCCCCCTTGACGGATCGTGGGTTCGTGCAGTGGCTCCCGATGGTCCGGGACCCTCACGGGACGAAGCGAAGGCTCCACTTCGACCGGCTCTTGGGCAAAGAGGGCCAGCAGGTGGGCGAGATCCCTATTGGTGTGGGGAACCGTCCAGTACTTCTCCTCGGGATGCCAGCGGCGACCGACAACAGTCTTGATCTTCGCTACGCGCTCGGGGGTATACGGAACGAGCACGATGAGCCGTCCCGCCTCCCCTGGCCTGATTTGAATCGGGTCCGTCGGCGACGTCAGCACTGTCTCACCCACAGCGACCTCCGGGCTTCTTTGGTACCCGCTTGACGACTCGACCTGCCTCCTCAGGCGACGGGATGGGACCATGCCGCGGCCTCTCAAAATACGATAGCCCTTTAGGGCTCACCCTGCCCCAAAGGGCCGTGCACACGTGTTCCTCCCGCTGGACGCTGGTCTGGTTCGATTGCGTGTCCCCGCCGGCCGCCAGGGCCGCACCCTCCCCTTCCACAGAACCGGGGGCGCCGTCGAAGTAGCCATATGCTACTCCCCCACCGGGGGGATGTCAAGACTAAATGTGTCAGAGAGTATGCCATAACTGCCGAAAACTGAACAGCCCTGGGAGGACCTCTGACTTCTCTGGCCCGCCTCACGGCCCAGGCGAGTTCTTCGCGAGCTGAAAAAGCCCCCGGGCCACCTTCCTGCCCTGCAAGACCTTCCTCACCTCGTCCGGATCAAGGAGCCCTTCCTCAGAGATTACCCCGGTAAGGAGTCGGAGAGGCGTCCTCTCGAAGAGGCGGTTTTTCACCATGACCCCCTTCGGTGACCTCCGCCAGATCTCCTCCGGCCTCTCCTCGCGGATGGTGAAGAAGCGTTCTAAGGGCTTTGGGAGGAACTTTCGGCTGTCACACAGGACGTAGAACGGAACGCTGTCGGTTCTGGCGGCAAGGGCCAGGGCGTAGGTCCCGACTTTGTTGACAAGGCCGGAAGGGAGGAGGGCGTCGGCTCCCATCAGGCAGAGGTCCGCCTCCCGGACGAGGCCGGGAAGTGCCGCGTCCACGACCAGCGTGACGGAGATGCCTTTCCGGGTCAAAAGCTTTGCGAGCCTCAGACCTTCCCCAGCAGGCCTCCCCTCGGAGCAGAGGACGGAGAACCGTGCCCTTTGTCGCTTGGCCAGGAGAAGAGTGTTCATGACCGTCAAGCTATAGGAGTAGATGAGGACAGCCTCAGCCGTCTGGAGAAGCCCCACTCCCCTCCTGGTTACCTGCTCCGAGGCAGTCCGCATGCCCGTGAGGAAGGCCTTCGCTTCCACTTCGATCATCTTTCTGATTTCCCCTTCCCGCGTCCCCTCCAGGGTGAGCCACAAGGCATTGACGAGGTTGAGGAGGGAGGCCATGGAGGGCTGGGCCTGAAGCAGCCTCCAGGTAAAGGTGGAGAATCGGGTGAGAAACCGCTCGGGCGTGAGACCCCTCGCTCCTTTCACAAACAATAGGGTAGCCTGGACGGCCTTCTCCGTCAGCTCGAAGGCCCCTGATGTCCTGTTCCGCTCAATGGCTTGAAGGAGCTCTGTCCAACCCATGATCAGCGCTCTTGAAGCGTAGGGCTTGCAGCCCACAGCCCAGTCTTTATAATAAGAGCAAGCCTTCAGTTTTCAGCCGTCGCCTGATTGCGGATTACCGATTTCGGATTTCGGATTGAAGGAGAGGTGCATACGCTCGACTGAGCTCGTCGCAGGCTTCCCAAATCCGCAATCCTGAGGGCTGATCGCTGGAAGCTTCCGGCTGAACGCTTACCAATGGAGGGTGAGGTGCTCAAGGTTACAATCATCGCCATCGGGAGGGAGCTTCTCACCGGGCGGGTCCGTGATGCGAACGCCTCCTGGCTCGCCCGTCGGGTGACAGCTTTGGGCGGCCAGGTTCAACGGATTGCCATAGCCGACGATGACCCGGCCCAGGTCGCCCGAGAGCTTCAACGGTCGCTAACGGACGGGGCTTCTCTTGTCCTCACGACGGGGGGCCTGGGGCCGACGGCCGATGACCGGACGCTTCAAGGGATCGCCCTTGCCTTTGGCTGCACCCTGGCCCTTCACCCTCAAGCCCTCCAGATGGTGAAGGAACGGTACTGGGCCCTGGCGGCCGAAGGGTCCGTCCAGGATGCCCACATCACCGAGAGCCGTCAGAAGATGGCCATCCTCCCCGAGGGCGCCATCCCCCTCCCGAACCCGGTGGGGGCTGCCCCCGCCGTCCTCTTAAAGATCCATGGGGTGACGATTGTCTCCCTCCCAGGGGTTCCGGCCGAGATGCAGGCGATCTTCGAAGCCTCCGTCCTCAACCTCCTGCGGGCGATGACCCCCCAAGCGGCCTACCAGGAGAGGACGCTGGTCACCCCCTTCGGTGACGAATCCCTCCTCGCCCCGCTTCTGGAACAGGTGATGAAGAGGATTCCCCAGGTCTCTCTGAAATCCCGGGCGACCCGTTTCGGTCCCCAGGTGAAGCTAGAGGTGGTCCTCAGCACCTCGGCTCGGACAGAGCCGGAGGCGGAGGCCCTCCTTCAAGAAGCGGAGGCCGAACTGAAGCAGGCCATCAGGTCTCAAGCAGAGCGTTCATCGGCCCCTGGTCTCGACAAGGAAAAGAAAGAGCACGGCGGCGAAGAGGGCTAACGAAGCGCCGAAGGTAAAGGCGAAGGGGGCGCCGAACCGTTCCCAGAGGGAGCCCATGAGGAGGCTCGCCGGGAGGGCGGCGAAGCCAATGGTTGCGTGGTACAGACCAAAGGCCGTTGCCTGGGCATGGGCGGGGACCAGGTCCGCAACCAACGCCCGTTCCACCCCCTCTGTCAGGCCGAAGAAGAGGCCGTAGAACGCGAAGAGCCCCCAGATCTGCCAGACCTCCTCCGCATTCGCAAAACCGAGATACGCGGCCCCGTACACGATCCACCCGCTGATGATCCCCACCTTCCGGCCGAAGCGATCCGAGAGTATCCCTCCAGGCACGGCGCTTCCACTTTTGACAACATGGAGGAGGAGCCAAAGGAGGGGGAGGTGGGCACTGGCAACCCCGACCTGTTCTGCCCGAAGGAGCAGAAAGGCATCGCTGGAGTTCCCCAACGTGAACAGGGCGACGATCGGGAGGAAGGTTGTGAAGCGACGATCGAAGGGCTTCAGGCGAAAAGCAGGGGTAGACGGTTCCTTCGCGGCCTTTGGCGGGAGCTCTTGGACCAGGCTGATGAGGATGGCGACCGAGAGGGCGGCGGGGATGGAGGAGAGCCAGAAAATAGCCCTTAAGCTCCCACCAACGAGGGGAAGGAGAAGAAAGGCGATCAACGGACCAAAGACGGCCCCTAGGTGGTCCATGGCCCGGTGGAAGCCAAAGGCCTTCCCCCTGATCGCCTCGTCGGTGGAGTCGGCGATGAGGGCATCCCGGGGCGAGGTCCGGAGGCCCTTCCCCACCCGATCGACGAAGCGTAACGCCAGGACGTGCCAGGGGAAGGCTGCTATAGCCATGAAGGGCCTGGTCGTGGAAGAGAGAGTGTAGCCAGTGACCACAAGGGATTTGCGCCGCTTCAAGCGATCCGAGAGCCAACCGGAGAGAAGCTTTACAAGGCTCGCGGTGGTCTCGGCGATCCCTTCCACCAGCCCCACGAAGGTCGGGCTTGCCCCCAAAACTTTGGTCAGGAAGGCCGGAAGGAAGGGGTAGATCATCTCGGTGCTCACGTCGGTCAGAAGGCTGACCCCGCCCAAGACGTAGATGTTACGCCCTATCTTCTTCGAGGGCTCCCTCCCACCCGCCGTCGTTCCCGAGGGTGGTTTCTCACCGATCATGTTCCAGCCCCCCTGGATTGCGGATTGCCGATCTCGGATTTCGGATTGAAGGAGAGGTGCATACGTTCGACTGACCTCGTCGCAGGCTTCCCAAATCCGCAATCTACAATCCCAAATCTAAAATCTGGACGCTACAGTAAAGGGCGGCCACCCCTTTGTCAAGCCCTTTATCCTTCAAGATCCAAGGTTTTCCCCTTGCAAAGTCACCCAGATCTGCTACAATCCATTTTCGATCTTTGCCTCGGGATTGGGCCTAAGTTTTGCAGGCGAGACGGGAGGAGGCCGGCGGGGCACCGTGATCCAACTGTTCCATGTCTCCAAGATCTATGGGAGGGACGTTGAAGCCCTTTCGGACATCACCCTTTCCATGAAAAAGGGGGAATTCGTGTTCATCGCCGGGGCGAGCGGGGCGGGGAAGACGACCCTTTTAAGGCTCATCTACCGGGACGAGCTCCCCACCTCCGGCCAGATCCTGGTGAACGGTCGGAACGTGGTGAAGCTTAAAGAACGACATCTCCCCTCCCTTCGTCAGAGCATCGGCATTATCTTCCAAGACTTCAAGCTCGTGAAGGACTGGTCGGTCTTCGAGAACCTGGCCCTCGTCTACCGGATCAGGGGACTCCCCGCCTGGATCGGCGAGCGTAAGGTGAAGCAGCTCTTAAAGGTCGTCGGGCTCTCCCACAAGGCTCATCTCTCCCCTTACCAACTCTCCGGCGGGGAGCAGCA
>JACQHM010000042.1 GCA_016199025.1 Candidatus Methylomirabilota bacterium
GACGCCTACTTCGAGGGTGTCCACGGGAAAGCGGTCAAAGCGGGAAGCAGAAGTGCGCCCGTCTGTATCGATTGCCACACGGCCCACGAGATCGCCCGGGTCGAGACAGTGGCCTGGCGGTTGGAGATCGTCAGGGAGTGCGGGACCTGCCATAAGGAGTCCCTCAGGACCTACCGGGATACGTTCCACGGACAGGTGACGGCCTTAGGCTTCACCCGGGTGGCCCGCTGCTCCGATTGCCACGGTTCTCATCGAGTCCTTCCCGCCTCCGATCCCAGGTCTTCCATTTCGCCGGCGAATCGGGTCGCGACGTGTCAAAAGTGTCACCCCAAGGCGAACGAGAACTTTGCCCGCTTCTCCCCTCATGCCGACCCCAAGGATAAAGGGAGAAACCCGGGCCTCTACTATGCCGCCCGCTTCATGAACATCCTCATGATCGGGGTCTTTGCCTTCTTCGGCCTGCACACCTCCCTCTGGCTCTCCCGCTCCCTTCTCGAGCGGGTGAGAGGGAGGAGGCCACCCGAGGAGCCTGAGGAGGGGCTGGACCACGACGAAGAGGAGGGAGGGGATGGAGCGAAAGAGCCCTGACCAGGCCCCGCAATACTACCTTCGGATCCACCTCTACCACCGGCTCCTCCACGGCCTCTTGATGACGAGCTTCCTGGGACTGGCCGCCACGGGGATGCCGCTGAGGTTCAACCAGGCGGCCTGGGCGATCAACCTCGCCCACACTATCGGGGGGTTTGGGGCCATCCTCTTCTTCCACCGGACCTTTGCCATCCTCCTGACCTTCTGCTTCCTCCTTCACATCGGGTACGTGTTCCATCTGGCCTTCGTCCGGGGGGAGATCGGCGTCTTCTGGGGTCCCTCCTCCATGGTCCCTCAGCCCAAGGACTTCCTCGACATGTTCCAGCACTTCCGGTGGTTCTTCGGGATGGGGCCGAAGCCCCGATTTGGCCGCTTCGCCTACTGGGAGAAGTTCGACTACTGGGCCGTCTTCTGGGGGATGGCCATCATCGGCACCTCCGGGTACGTGATGTGGTTCTCCTCCCTCTTCGCCAGGTTCCTCCCCGGGTGGCTCTTCAACATCACCCTCCTGATCCACGCCGACGAGGCCCTCCTGGCGGTCTGGTTCATCTTTGCCATCCACTTCTTCAACAGTCATCTCCGCTCCGGGAGGTTCCCTCTCGATCTCGTGATCTTCACCGGAAGGGTGAGTGAGGGAGAGCTTCAAGAAGAACGTCCGGCGGAGTACGAACGCCTGGTCAAGGAAGGGGACTTAAAGGCCCTTCAGATCGATCCCCCGCCGCTCTGGCTGAAGAACTTTGGGAGGATCCTCGGGTTCACCGTGATCGCCACCGGCTTCCTCCTGTTCGGCCTGACCCTCCTGGCCTTCTTGAGCGAATGACGATGGATGCGAAAGGGAGAGGAACGGGCGCGACAGGGAAGGGGACGGGCGCGATGAATCGTGCCCCTACAGGATGGCTCGTGGTAGGGGCTGCCGTCCTGTTTGTCCTGCTGAAGGTCGCTTCATTGGAGGCAAGGGCTCTCCCGCCGGAGGTGGAGTTCTGCCTGGGCTGCCATAGCGACAGGACGTTAGAGCTGGCCCTGAAGAGTGGAGAAAGGCGCTCCCTCTTCGTAGATGGGAACGTTTTTGCCCGCTCCATCCACGGGGATAAGCTCCGGTGCACCGACTGCCACAGCGACATCGAGACCTATCCCCACCCGGAGAGGGCGTTCAAGAATCTTCGTGAGTTCACCCTGGCCTACTACGAAAGCTGCAAGGGATGCCACTTTGACAACTACACGAAGACGTTAGACAGCGTTCACTACACCGTCCTCTCCAGAGAGAGCTTGAAGGCCCCTCTCTGCGTCGATTGCCACGGGGCACACGACGTGGCAAGCCCTGGCGTTCCCAAGTCCAGGATCTCCAGGACCTGTGCCAGGTGCCACCGGGAGGTCTACCAGCGGTACGCCCAAAGCGTCCACGGCAAAGCCCTCCTCCAGGAGGAGAACGTGGATGTCCCCGTCTGCACCGATTGCCACCGCTCTCACGATATCGAGGATCCCAGGACCGCCTCCTTTCGCCTGAAGACCCCTGAACTCTGTGCCAGATGCCACACCGACGAGAAGCTCATGAGGAAGTACAGCCTCTCGACCAACGTTCTGCAGACGTACCTGAAGGATTTCCACGGGATGACGGCGTCCTTCTACAGGAGGGAGCAGATCACGCCGGCTGCCTTCACCGCCGTCTGCACCGATTGCCACGGCGTTCATGAGATCCTACCGGTGAAGGATCCGAGGTCTGCCGTGATGAAGGCGAACCTGGTCAAGGTGTGCCGCAAGTGCCATCCAGATGCCACGGAGGGCTTCCCGGCAGCCTGGCTCTCCCACTACGAGCCCAGCCCGGAGAAGGCCCCCTTGGTCTATTACATGAGGCTCTTCTATCAGTTCTTCATTCCCTTCGTCGTCATCGGGTTAGTCCTCCAGATCCTCCTCCACCTCTGGCGGGTCGTCGTCAACCGATGAATGATGAAAGCCATCAGCCATCAGCCATCAGCCAAAAAAGTTCAACGTGTGAAGCTGAAGGCTGATGGCTGACGGCTGACGGCGGTTTTGAGTGATGGGACGGGAAAAGCCGGGATATGTGACACGGTTCAGCGTGAGGCAGCGGGTCGAGCACGTTCTCATCATGGTGCTCTTCATCGTCCTGGCGATGACCGGCCTCCCTCAGAAGTTCTTCGAGGCGGGATGGGCCCAGGGACTCATCCTCAACTTAGGCGGGATCGACCGGATCCGCTGGCTCCACCGCCTCTCCGGCATCTTCTTCGCCCTGGTAGCCGTCGAGCATTTAGGTGTCGTCCTCTCATTAGCCGTGATGAAACGGATCACGCTCAGCATGATCCCCACCAAAAAGGACTTCCAGGATGCCATCGTCATGCTAAGATACTATCTAGGGCTTAGAGAGGAGCAGGCCCAGTTCGACCGGTACGACTACCGTCAGAAGTTCGAGTACTGGGGCCTGGTCTTCGGCGGGATCGTCATGATCATCACCGGCTTCATCCTCTACTTCCCGACCTTCTTCACCCGCCTCCTCCCCGGTGAAACGATCCCGGCGGCGAAGGTGGCCCATAGTAGCGAAGGTCTCCTGGCGTTCCTGGTGGTCATCATCTGGCACGTCTACAACGCCCACCTGAACCCCGACGTCTTCCCCTTCGATGCCAGCATCTTCACCGGCAGGATCGGCGAGGAGCGGGTGCAAAAGGAGCACCCCTTGGAGTACGCCCGCCTGGCTTTGAAGGAAGGGGAACCTGCTCTCGAGGAGGAGACGGCGGGGAGCCTCTCCCAAGAGAACGATGGCGGTGAACCTCCATGAGCCCGTTCCGTTTCCTGAAGAGGAGCCTTCGGGGGCGGATCATCCTCTTAGTCGGCCTGGGGATGGTGGCCCTGGCGGGGATCCTTCGACTCTCCAGCCTGTGGGAGATCAGGGAACTCTCCGATCGGGCCTTGAACGAACGCCAGCGCCTCGCCCAGGCGTTGGCCGACCACCTGGACTACATTCTGAAGTCAAACCTGATCCTCCTCCAAGACGTGGCCCTGGGTGCCCGGGGAGGCCTCGGAGGGGCCGATCTTCACCCTGTGAAAGTGGCCCTCCGGGAGGCCTATCTTCGCTCTCTCTTCACCGAAGGGGTCTTCCTCCTGGACCGGAGGGGGAGGAGGGTCTGGATCGAGCCCCAGCGCCCTTCCCGGAGGCATGAGGACTTCTCCTCCCTCCTCCCGGTCCGCCGGGCCCTGGAGGCCGGAAGGCCGGAGGTGTCAGACCTTGTCGTTGATGGAGGGAAAAGGCTCTACGCCGTGGTGCCGATCCGGGACTGGCGCGGGGAGCTGATGGGGGCCGTGGGGGGGGAGCTGGACCCTGAGAGCCCCCGCTTCCGCTCCCTCCTCCACCCGATCCGGCTCGGCGACACGACCTATCTGGAGCTCGTAGATGGGCATGGGGTCGTACTGGCCTCGACGAAGACAGGGCGGGCCTTCATGGAGAGCGACCACGGCCGCTTCCTGGCCGGCCTGATCCAGGAGAAAAGGCCGGTGGTCGGGACTTGCCATAGCTGTCACAAAGAGGAGGGGCTTCCCGAGCGGGAGCGGGAGGTCATCGCCTTCGCCCCGTTGACCTCCGCCCCCTGGGGGGTGAGCATCCGCCAGGCTGAAAAGGAGGCCCTGGCTCCAGCGTTTACGATGGAGCGGCGCCTCTTTTTTGTCGGCACACTCACGATCCTTCTAGCCCTCCTCTTCGCCTGGGGAGTGGCCAGGAGCGTGACGAAGCCCTTGGGAGTCTTGACCCAGGCTGCCCAATGGATCGCGAGAGGGGACCTGGACGAGCCGATCCCGCCATTAGGGGAGGACGAGATCGGCCGTCTCGCCCGATCCTTCGATCAGATGCGGATGACGTTAAAAACCTCCTTGGAGACCATCGCCCAGGGGAAGCGGGATCTGGAGAAGAGGGTGCAGGAGCGGACGAGGGAGCTGGAGGTCCTCTATGAAGAGCTTCGGAGGAAGGAGGAGCTTAGGGGAGAGCTGTTAAAGAAGGTGATCACCGCCCAAGAGGAGGAGCGGAGAAGGATCGCCCGGGAGCTCCACGACGAGACCAGCCAGGCCCTGGCCACCCTCCTCCTATCCATCGAGACAGGCGTCAGCGCCGCCCCGGGGGAGGTCAAGGAGAAACTCCACCGGATGAAGGCCATGGCCGATCGGACCCTGGACAGCATCCACCGCCTGATCTTCGACCTTCGGCCTTCAGTCCTGGACGATCTCGGCCTCGCCTCGGCCCTCCGGTGGTCTGCCGAGAGCCGCCTGGAGCCCATGGGGATCGACCTCTCCTTCGAGGTGCTCGGGTTGGAACGGAGGCTTCCGCCCGAGATCGAGACGACCCTCTTCAGGATCGGCCAGGAGGCCATCTCCAACATCGCGAGACACGCCGAAGCCGAGGGCGTCAGGATCACGGTCGAGTTCGGCGAGCAGATTGTCCGCCTCCAGGTCGAGGACGACGGGAAGGGCTTTGACCCTGAGGAAATCACGAGGTTCGTTGAAGGGGCCCGTGGATTGGGGCTCCTCGGGATGAAGGAGCGGGCGGCCCTCCTGGAAGGGACCCTCACCATCCATTCAGAGCCGGGGAAAGGCACGCGGGTCACCGTGGAGGTCCC
>JACQHM010000188.1 GCA_016199025.1 Candidatus Methylomirabilota bacterium
CCCATACGTCTTCCTAAACCGCTGCTGCCCAAAATGAGGCTGTTACAATGATCATGAGCCCCACCGGACGAGCCTCCCCCGATCGGACTTGGAAGCCAGGTAAAGGCCCCTTGACTGGGTGACCTTTCCCAAACAAGCCCGGTTTCTTTGTCCAGGACAGCCTCGTTGGTGAAGGCCGGGAGGACCACGAACCTCGCTGCTGTGGGATTAGTGTGTTTCCAGGGGTCGACTATGTCACCCGCAAACGCAGGAGGTAACAGACTCATTACCGCCACAGAAATAGAAACTCCCAGCAGTAGCTTAAAACTGTTGACAAGTGTTGCATTCGTGATTGTAACCATAACGTGTTTTCTCCTTTCTGATTTAAAGATTTAACTGGCGATTTCTACTTCCGGTAAGGTCATCCGCCAGCCACAAAATAAACCCTACCTTGTTTCCATATCGTGAACTATCTCATAGTCACCACCTCCTTTTGCCGCGAAGCAGAATGGCCGCCTATCGATTATACTGCACATCTGTGCATCTAGCATGAGATGCTGGCATCCAATACTAGATGCAAGCATCTATAATATGGAGATCTCCTTCGCATCCACATATAGATGCTTTCCTCTTTAGCCTCAGTATCGAGTATTAGATGCCTCCTCCTCCTCGACGATACGGGCTTCCAGCTTGAGTTAGAAAATAAAATCTGGTTCTATTCTTTAGGAGCCTCTATAGAAGCTGTCAAAGTTGAGTGTCAGAAAATAGCAGCGATTTTCTCTAAAAATTCTCCAAATAAGGGGTCTAAGTAGGGAATTCTCTTAGAAATTTGACGAGGATCTCACCATCTTGTAGGAACAAAGCGGCGGGGCTACTTCTCTCGATCCGGAGCTTTACTTCCCCACCTTAAGATCGGGTACCTCCGGAAAGGGTACACCTCACCCCCCGTGTCCCACCTCAGGATGATCCTCCGCCCTAAAGCGCTGATGAAGAGGCCAAGGGCTATGCCCAAGACGGCTCCTCCCAGCACATCGAGGGGATAATGGACCCCCACGTAGATCCGGGAGTACCCCACGAGGAAGGCCAGGACGAAGAGGGGAACGAGGAGCCTCCTGTCGGCGTAGGCAAAGAAGGAGGCGATGGCGAAGATGTTGGTGGCGTGGTTTGAGGGGAGGGCGAAGGAGGAGGAACAGCCGACCAGGATCCGCACCTGATCCAGGACCTGGCAGGGCCTGGCCCGTTGGAACAGGTTTTTTAAGAGGGTGGCGCTCCCGTCGGCTAGGAGCAAGAGAACAAGGCTTAAGAGCAGGAGGATCCTCAGAGGTCTCCCGCCCTTCAAGAAGAGGTACAGAAAGACGAGGGCCAACGGGACGATGAAGTTCCATTTCTCCGTGATGAAGGGCATCAGGAGATCGAAAAAGGCGTTCTCCAACGATCCGTTGAGGAAGAGGAAGAGACCCTTGTCCCACGCATCCAACGTTTGGAGGAGAGAAACAACGGGCATCTTCACCCCAGGTGACGATCGGCAGCCTTCCTCTGATGGTCCTGGAGGGCGAAGAGGAGGCCTCCGGGAAGGCTGGCCAGGATGACTAAGAGGAACCAGGTGAGCGACATGGCCAGGGCGCTGGTCGATTCCACCCCCACCTTGCCGAAGAGATAGATGACGGCCCCTTCTCGAATCCCCAAGCCCCCAAGGCTCACCGGGATCATGGCGATCACAATGACGACGGGGACGAGGAGGAAGAAGGGGCCTAAAGGGACGGTCAGGCCCAGGGCTTTGGCAATGAGGTAATAGGAATAGATCACCATGGCCTGGAAGACCACCGAGAGGGCGACGGCCTGTCCCAGGGCTTTTCGGTGGCCCCGGTATCGCTGAAGGGCCTGGTAGAAACCGAGGACCTTCTCTGCGAACCTCCCCCAGGGGAGCTTCTCGAAGAAAGGCTTCAGCCGTGGATGTAAGACCGCGACACATCCAACAGCGAAGGCGAAGGCGGTGCCCAGGATCGGCCAGGTGACGGCAGGGTCCCGGAGGGAAGGGCCGCCCAGGAAGAGGGCCAGGAGGGCAATCCCCAGGAGGGAGGTCAACCCCGTCAGGCGGTCAACAAGGATGGAGGCTAAGGAGGCTTCCTTCCCCGCCGTATACTGATAGATATGATGCCCCTTCACCACATCGCCCCCGATCAGGGTCGGAAGGAAGAGGTTGAAGAACATGCCTTCGAAGTAGAAGCCTACCAGCTTGAGGTAAGGCATCCGGATCCCCTCGGCCTCCAAAAGGGTCTGCCACCGGTAGGTGCACATAGCCTGCCCGAGGAGGTACAAAAGGACGGCGGTCGAGAAGAAGGGAAGGTCGAGAGAGAAAAGGAGCTTGACCAGCCCCGAACGGTCCGTCCTCCAGAGGAGGAGGGCGAGGAGGGAGAGGCTGACCCCCACCTTGAGGAGCAAGGGGATGTTTCCTCTCCGCTCTCTTTTCCTGGCTCTCACCTCTCTTTTGATGGTTCTTCCTCCCTGAGGATTTTTTTCACTATGTAGGTTGGCTTCCCGAGGGCCTCATGGTAGACCCGGGCCAGCATCTCCCCGAGAAGTCCCATCCCGACGAGCTGAACACCCAAAAGGAGCAAGAGGACCCCCATGAGGAGGAGGGGACGACCACCGATCTCGTAGCCGAAGAGGACCTTCAGGGCGGTCAGGTAGAGGGAGATCAAAAAGCCGGCCCCGCCCATGAGGAGGCCAACGAAGCCGAAGACTTGAATCGGCCTGGTCACAAAGCTTAAGAGGAACTTGACGGTAATGAGGTCAAGGAGGACCCGGAAGGTTCGCCCCAGGCCGTATTTCGACTGCCCGGCCTTCCTCGGGTGGTGCCGGACCTTCACCTCGGCGATGGAGATCCCCATCCAACTGGCGATGGCTGGGATAAACCGGTGCAACTCCCCATACAGCTTCAGGTTGTCGAGCACCTCTTTGCGGTAGGCCTTCAGGGTACAGCCGTAGTCGTGGAGTTTGATCCCGGTGACCCGGGAAATCATGGTGTTGGCCAGGATCGAGGGGAGCCTCCTCCTCCAGAACGGATCTTTCCGTTCGATCCTCCAGCCGCTGACGATGTCGTAGGTCTCGATGAGTTCCAAGAGCCTGGGGATGTCCTCGGGGTCGTTTTGGAGGTCGCCGTCCAACGTCACAACGACCTGGCCTTTGGCATGGTCGAACCCGGCGGAGAGGGCCGCCGTCTGGCCGAAGTTCCGCCTTAAGGAGAGAACGGTCCATCGGGCATCCTCCTTATGGATCTGTTCGAGGAGGGCCGGGGTCCCGTCGGTGCTCCCATCGTCGATGGCGAGGACTTCATACTGGTATTCCAGTTTATCTAGCGTCTGCCTTATGGCTTGGTAGAGGGGGAGGACATTCTCCTCCTCGTTATGGAGGGGGATGACAAGGGAGAGGAAAAGGGCTTTTTTGCTCAATAGCGGGTCCTCCCCTGCCTGGCAGGAACCTCTCGAAGGTTTTTGCAGTGGAAGATGGAGAAGGTGTAGGCGGGATGGCCCCGATGGAGGGTCCGGACGACCTCGGCCTTCTTAACCCCTTCGCAGGCCTCTCGGATCTCTTGAGGAGCCTCGCCATCGTCGTAGGTGACGAAGAGGATATCCCGTCCTTCGAGGGTCTCCAGGCCTCCCCAAATGTCGTACTGATTCAGCCGCCTCCCTAAGTTGACGTTAAAGACCTGCGGGTGTCCCGGGACGTAGAAGGCCAACTCGCTGGCGATCTGATACCGATCGCTGACAATGGCGGGAGGCTTTCTTCCTCCTCCTTGGTGGAGGATCTTCCCCACTGCCTCTCCTAACTCCCTCCAGCCCTGAAGCCTCATGGTCGGATCAGCCTTCGGGGGGAGATCGATCCCGAGAGAGTCTACAAGGGTTGGGAAGTGACCCACGGCAACGAGGAGAAACCCGGGGAGGAAGATGACGGAGAAAGTCAAAACCAGCCTGCGCTTCCGTTTCCGGTCATGGGCCTTTTGAAGGAGCTTATCCCCCCAACCGGCGAGGGCGATGGCGGCGGCGAGGTAGGCCGGGGCTGCCCAGTTCGCCTGGACCTTTTCGTAGAAGCTCCAGAGCAGGAAGAAGGCGAGGACGGGGACCGAGAAGCTGAAGAGGAAGAGATGCTCGTCCCGACCCTCTCGAAGGCCAAGGCGCCCCGATCGGATCATGGCCCCGGCGAGAACAAGGAAGAGGAAGGGGGACGCGACTCCGGCCTGGGAACCGAGGAACTCCAAGAACGTCTTTACCGAGAAGTGCTCCTCTCCCCCGGCAAGCCCCGCCTGCCCCAGGACATGCCGGAAGGAGACCCATCCGTGCCGGACGTTCCAGACGACGACTGGGATGGTGAAGAGGGAGCTAAGGAGGAGGGCAAAGGGGAGCTCCTTCTTTCTAAGCCACCCATAACCGAGAGGCGATCGGAGGAGATACACCGCCAGGCAGGGGAGCAGGAGGAGCATGGTGTATTTGCTCAGGAACCCGAGGCCCAAGGCGATCCCGAACAGGCCCCACCAGACCCCAGTTGGCCCGTGGCCCGTGGCCCGTGGCCCGTGGCAGTCGCTAGCCTTCTGATCTTGCGCTGTGGACTCTGAGCTTCGGATGGCTTGATGAAGGGCGAAGAGGGCCAAGGCCCAGAAGAACACGAAGGGGGCATCGATGGTCATCAGGATGGACCCTGCGGAGTACAGGGGAAGAAGGCTTAGGACGACGACAGCCAGGAAGGCTGCCCGGTCGCTCAAAAAGAGCCTTTTCGTCAAGAGGTAGGCCGGGACGGCTGTGCCCAGGGCCAGGAGGACGGCCGGAAGTCTCACGAAGAAGTCCGTATTCCCACCCAAAGAGGTGGAGGCCGCGATGAGGTAGGCGACGAGAGGGCCTTTGCTGTAATAGCTCCAATCCAGCCGACGGGACCATTCCCAGTAGTGGGACTCATCTGGGGCCAGGTCCAAGACCCCAGAGCTGATGTACCAGAGGTGGAAAAGCGTCAGGCCTCCTAGGAGGACTATTGTAAGGATGCGATAGGGCTTCAAGAGGGGACAGTCCTCCGTTCCGAGAGTTGGCGGTCTTTGTCCGCCACCTGGGCCGCGAGTTCTTTCTTGTACTGGAAAAGCGCTTCCTCTAGTGTTTCGTCGGAGAGGGCAAGGATCTGAGCGGCGAGGATGGCGGCGTTTCGGGCCCCGGCCCGCCCGATGGCCATGGTGGCGACTGGGACCCCTCCAGGCATCTGAGCGATGGAGAGGAGGGCATCAATCCCTTTGAGAGGGGTCGAGTCCAAGGGGATGCCGATGACGGGAAGAGACGTCTGGGCAGCGATGACCCCCGGGAGGTGGGCGGCCCCTCCTGCCCCGGCGATAAAGACCTTCAGGCCCCTCTTTTCCGTCTCCTTCAGGTATTTGGTCAGCAGCGCTGGTGACCGATGGGCGGAGCAGATCCGGAGCTCGTAGGGGATTCCAAAGGTCTCGAGGACCTTGGACGCCTCCTCCATGACGGGGAGGTCCGAGTCACTCCCCATCACGATGGCCACCAAAGGCTTGAGAACTTGGGGGTTGGGGGTTGGGG
>JACQHM010000189.1 GCA_016199025.1 Candidatus Methylomirabilota bacterium
ACCTCCCTAGTGCGGTGCTCATCAAAGAGTCAATTTTACCACACTGGAGGCGTGTATGTGAGTTTTGCGGTTGCTGATTTGATTCGTGGTTCGGCCTCGCGTTCACTGGTGTCCGGACCGCGCTTCTGTTGTTGCGCCTGGGGCTCCGATGAGGAAGCTTCTACATGAGGACCGGCCGGAACCGAGCGCAACCGCTCATAGGCGTTGTTGATCTCTTTCAGTCTCTCCTGGGCTTTTTGTTGGAGTCGGGGATCGTTGGGAAAGCGATCCGGGTGCCAGACCTTGACCAGGTCCCGGTACGCGTGCTTTACTTCTTCCGGCGACGCGCCCAGCCTCAGTCCCAGGATCTCGTAGTACTGATTCAACTCCTCAATTCTGCTCCCCCTGGTTCCCCTACCTTGGTTGCCATGCCAGTTCTACCTCGATCTGCGGAGCACTGGTGGCCCAGGCTCCAGCAGGGTCCACCAGAACGATCTGTACCACCTGCCCAGGTTCCCTTACGAGGTTCAGCGGGCGTTCACCGCCCTGACGGACCAGGTCCGCCAGCCGGACCCTGGCTCGCGGGACGACCAGGTCGTCCACAAAGATCAGCAGGCTCAGTCCAGGGTCAAGACGCTTCGGGTCGGGGGCTCCACCAGGGAAACGAATCGTCAGATGGGAGAGGATCGCCCCCTCCGGCAGCGTCGTGGCACCCCACGAAGAATCGAAGAGGGTTGCCTGACCGTTCTCAAACTGGGGAATCCCGGAGAACAGGACCGTGCTCGTTGGAACGGGCTCAGCCACCTGCTCCCGGAGGAAGCGGGCTTGACGGGTGGACCGTCGTGCCATCATATCGAGGGGTGGTGGAGGCGGTGATGCGAGAAATGCTACATGCATTCTTGAGGTAATGAAAGACTCGGACCACCCTGAAGGCAGGGCATTGGCCACCAGAACCCGCTCCTCGACCAGTTTCCCGGCCTCCAGCCGGACTGCGACAAACGCAGTCTCCGAACAGGCCAGGCCGTAGTGCAGGGCCTCTCGCACCAGCAACCCCCGCAGCGCTCTGTCCAGATCCTCTCGGACGTTCTCAGCATAGACCTTCGGCGGTGGTCCGGGCTGGCCGGCCAGAACCTGTTCCGGGTCATAGCCTAATCGCCCAAGCTGGTCCACCAGATCCTTGCCGGTGTATCCTGAATGGATGAGAAATTCCAGTCCGAGGATGCGGCGGGCGCCGAAGAGGGCCTTGAGTGCATGGTGTTCTCGCGCTTCCTGGGTGAGGTCCAGGTGGCAGGCTGCCACTTGTTGCTGCTCAGCATCAACCACCCGGAAGACCAGGTCCGGGGATTCGCCCCTCGGGACTCGGCCAGCAACCCAGAGGGGACGACCAGCAGGCAGGTCGCCAAGGTCAATGGCGCTCCACCTGGCCTCGCTTCCGCCAACCACCGCACGGCCGGCAGCCTGGACCTCCCGACGATTCACCTCCAGGTGGAGCCCGGCCCGCACCGGCTGCGCCCAATCTGTCAGAACCTCATCCAGGGCCGTAGTGATGTCCTCCTCGTCTGGGGCGCTCGTCAAGAACTTCGCTACTCCCCCGCCACGTTCGGCCAGCTCCAGGGCCAAAAACGAATTGGGGGCCGCATCAATGCACAGCACGCTGACCCGCCGACGGTCTACCCGCTGGGCCTCCTGGTCAGCCAGGCGCAGGATCCGCCCCTCATCGGTGACCTGGGCATCGGTGATGATGAGAAGGTGCCTGGCGCGTGCGCCATCCGCTCGCTCTAGACTGAGAGCCTGTTCGAGTGCCACACCCAATTCGGTCCCGCCGCTGTCCCGATGCTCCTCCAAGAATCGGACGGCCTCCTCAACCACGTTGGCGGTAGCCTGACGGGGGCTCTTCGAAAACCACCGCGTCGCGTCATGGAAGAGCCCCAGATCAAAGGCATCGCGAGCGGTCAGCCCGGTGAGGAACTTCTTGACCATCCAATCGGCGGCCTCCCACTTGGCCCCCTCCATCGACCCGGAGTGGTCCACCAGCAGGATGACTTCACGGGGGATGCCCCACTCAGGATCATGGGCTGCCGGCGGGGCCACCAGCGCCAAAAAGTACACCTGCCCCGAACCCTGGTCATTGTGAAGCCAGACGTGGAGGCTGGGGCGATCCTGGTCCTGCTGAGGCCGCCAGGACAGGACGCAGTCACGGTCGGGGAGGACTTCGCCATCCTGGAGCCTGACCCGTAGGCCGTTGCCCTCGGGTGTCACGTCCAGGCGATGGGTGGGGCTTTCCACCCAGCCGGCGGCAGGCAGGGTCACGTCCAGGGAAAAGCGGTGGCCCGGGTCTCGGAGCAGGCCAAGGGGTTGACCCTGGGCGTGGCGGGAGGCGCTCTCGTCGCTCCGCACGTAGCGTGGGGCGGTGGTAAGGGGGATCCTGAGGGACCATCCGGGCCCGTCAGCCCGCGCCAGTTGCACGTAGGAGGTTTCGACCGTGACATCCTGGTCAGGCTGAATTCCTGCCACGTGGAGGGTGAAGACATCGGGTGATTCGCGACTGAGCAGGGCTGCCTGTTTGCCCTGCCGTTTGGCCTCCTCGTAGTCGGCCTCCGCATGCCGGCGCTCTTTCAGTTCAGTTCGGATTTCAACATCGCCAAAGTATACCCGGACTCCAGTGACGGCCGCGTCGCCGGGCAACGGGAAGCGATAGACGGCCTCTATGACCTTTTTAGACTGCTCCCTGGCAAAGCCGTAGACCTGGGTGAGGCGCAGGGCTGCCAGCGGGCCGATCACCTCCCCCTTCAGCTCAGTCCGCTGAAGGGGCACGAACCGACGGGTCTTGGCTTGACGTTGACCCCCACGGCGACCGCCATTAAGGATTTCCAGGACTCCCACCCCATCTGGCCGTGAGTTCTCATAGACGTTTGAGTTAAACATGGCACCTCCTCCAGCGGGGGTACCTCGGCCTTGTTGCAGGGCTGCCTCAGCACCGCCGCCTCTCTCACAAAGTCCATATCAGAAGATCGAGGACAAGGAACAAGCGGTGGGAAACGTGACAATGTCTCAGCATCCGACGGCACCCAGCCGTCTGTTGCGCATCTCCTAGGGGTCACGTGTTTGCTGAGAATACGGGCTCGCGCCCCCAGAATTGCAAGGGGCAGATCAGCGCAGAGGATAGAATGGAGGGTTCCGATGCCCCATCGGAACGTGCCACGGACCGCCCCACCCAACCCAGCCCTGGGGCCTACTTCTCGTGGGGGGTGATGTCATGGAGGATGTAGGTGTCCCCTTCGATCTGGAAGTAGAAGCGGTAGCCCTTCGTCACCCGCGCCTGCCACATGCCGGTAGCCTCGTCGTATTTCTTCGCCCGCAAGGAGGGATGACGGCGATCCCGCAGGAGGTAAGCCAGTTACTTCTCGAACGCCTTCTGAACCGCTGGGGGAAGCTTCTGGTAGCTCCGCTGGAAATGGGGCGTGAAAAAGACCCTCATCGGATGGGTTTCTTGAGGGCCCGGATGGTCGCTTTCGCGGTGCGAAAGGGCCCGATCAGCTTTCCCTGGCGTGCCTCCTCTAGCGATTCCTTCAACCCTTTATCAATAACAGCCTTGGGGGTGAGGACGATCCGATTGGCCTGCACTTCAGCCTCCAGGAGATCCCCCACCTCCAGCCCAACCTGTTCCCGGATCGTGTTCGGGATGGTGACCTGGTACTTTGGCTTGACCTTAACCAGCGGCATCGTCACTCCTCCTTGGGTGATTCGGGAGTTCATAGGTGAAAGTTAGAAAGTGATAATCTACAACAAGAGTAGCTTTCCAGGGAGAGACTGTTAAGGGAGAATGTCGCCACCAACTGCATTAGGAGATTTTTACGCCTAAATCATTGTCTCCACATGTGAGAGGTTCGGTTGGCCCTTTACCGGGGGAAGGCGCCGGGGAGGCCGCCATCCACGGGGAGAGTCGCTCCGGTGGTCGGCGTCTGTTCGGTGGCGAAGAAGACGACGGCGTTCCCGACGTGCTCGGCCCGGACCTCGGCCTTCAAGAGGCTCCGATTCCGGTAATAGGCCTTCAACTCCTCTGGCTGAAGCCCCCGGGCCCGCATCCGCTCCGGTCCGACAACCTCCCAGAGACCGGAGGGGAGTTCATCGTCGCCGAAGACCGCATCGGCGTTGATCAGGTTCACCCGGACGTTCAACGGGGCCAATTCCAGGGCGGCGACCTTGGCCAGTTGATGGGCCCCGGCTTTGGAGGCGCTGTAGGCGCCAAAGGCCGCCCCCGGATCGAAGACGTTCTTTGTACTATTCACAATGATATTCCCGCCGGTCCCCTGCCTCCTGAAGACCTGAGCGGCGGCCTTGATGACGGTAAAGGTTCCGAGCAGGTTCACGTCGAGGACCCTTTTCAAGTCATCCAGCTCCATCCGTTCGATCTCCGCCACGTGGGCAATCCCCGCATTCGGCACCACGATATCAACCCCGCCCACCTTGCGGGAGATCTCGTCAAAGCCCTCCTCGACGGATTTCAGGTCGGTCACATCTATCACAAGGGCTTCGACCTGCCTGCTGCCATACCTCGCGGCGAGCCTGGCGCGGACCTTCTCCAGCCGCTCCTGGTTGACGTCGGTCAAGATCACCACCGCCCCTGCTGCCAAGAGCCGGTCCCCGATCCCGAGGGCCATCGCCCCGCCGCCGCCGGTCACCACCGCGATCTGCCCCTGGAGCGGCAACGGTTCGGCCTTGCCAAGCTTCTTCTGCTCCAGGCTCCAGTACTCCATGTCGAAGAGATCCGACTCTGGAAGCGGGTGATAGCCGCCGAGGGCCTCCGCCTTTCGCTTGGCGCGGACCGTGTGCTCGGCGATATCCGCCGCGATCAGGGCATCCTTCCTGGTGAACCCGGCGGCGAAGAGACCGATCCCGGCGACCAGAAAGATCCTCGGATACGGGTCCAACTGCTTCCGCTGGACACTTTTGACCTGGACGTTTGCCTCGAAGTAGGCATCGTACTGCTGTTTGTAGGTTTCGACCGCTTGGCGGACGATCCGCTTCAGCTCTTCATCCTCATCCGGCACCACGTTGAGAAAGACCGGGGAGTTCTTCGTCCGGATGATGTGGTCAGGGGTGAGGACGCCCGTCGTGCAGATCCGCTTCGCCTCCTCAGAAAGGGAGACCTCTACGAGATCAGGGGCATCCCGGAGTTCCAGGATGAACCGGC
Source organism: Candidatus Methylomirabilota bacterium (assembly GCA_016199025.1). Classification (GTDB taxonomy): domain Bacteria; phylum Methylomirabilota; class Methylomirabilia; order Methylomirabilales; family JACQHM01; genus JACQHM01. Next base: position 5,174 of record JACQHM010000189.1, read on the forward strand.
GGAGCCTTCTTTGCTCATCTTGATAGGCGAGGGTCCCACGGATGGCCTGGGCCACCCGGGCCGCCCCACTGGCCCGATCGGTGGGGGCCTTCGAGTCAGGGCACCTGCGGGTTAATGTCTTCCCCCGGATCCTCTCCGCGATGAACCGCTCGGCCCGATCCACATACGTGATCATCCGCTCATAGGCCGTCCTGGCATCCTCCCCAAAGGTGAACAGGCCGTGGTGGGAGAGGACGATGGCCTCGATGTCAGGACTCCGTTCATAGAGGTCGGCGACGGCCTTGGCCAAAGGGAATCCCGGCATGATGAAGGGGACAAACGCCGCTTTAGGTCCCAGGGCCTCCCGAACGAGGACCTCGCCCTCTTTCTGATTGGTCAGGATCAGGATGCTGTCGGCATGGGTGTGATCGACAAAGCGATGGGGGAGGAAGGCGTGGAGGAGCGCCTCGACAGAGGGGTCGGGGGATGAGGCATCCAGGAGATGGGTTCTCAGTTGGTTGACCATCTCCTCGTCCGAAAGGGTTTCCAACCTCCGGAGCTTTCGGAGATACGCGAGATCCAGACCCGGGAACCCCTGGGGTTCGATGGTCGCCAGATCCCAGCCACTTCCCTTGACAAAGAAGACGTCCATCTCTTCTCCCAGGATATTCGTGATCTTGACCTTGACGGAGGTGTTCCCTCCCCCGTGGAGGACCAGATCCGGGTTTTGCCCGATCAGGCGGGAGGTATAGACCCGTAAGGCCAGCTCCTTGGGACTCGTTGGATACCTCGCGATGGACGCCTCAGCTTCCTTTTTGTGATACAGGCTTTCCATGCCTTCCTCCAGTCCTCCTCTGACTCCCCCCTCGAACGGCCTTCTCCTGGAAGGCGGTCTCGAGGGCCTGCTCGCTGATCGTGCGGTAATACCGGCTCATCAAGGCCTGGAAGTCTTGCCTCCCTCTCCAGAAGGGAGGCGTGCCCAACCGCTTGAGAAGGGCCTCCGGGATGGCGGGAGGGACGATGGCCACCTTGAAGGTCTTCACGGGATCTCCCATCTGCCAGAACGTGTCGAGAGAGGCAGAGAGCGGTGGGCTGACCGGCTTTCCCTCTTCGTCTCCCTCCTGCCTGGTGTCGCGATCATCGGCGGGGGCTTCGACGGCACGCTTCTCCCGGAGCGTCGCGACGATCTCGTCCCGCGTCCGCCCTCGCAGACGGAAGAGGAGAAAGGGATCCCGGTCAAACTCTTCCGCCAGGATATAGTAGACGGCGGCGATATGTTTACAGGGGTTGGCCCAGTCGGGGCAGGAACACTGGGTCTCGATGTCCTTTGACGATCGCGGGAAAAGGGTCAGCTTCGTGGCCGAGAAGGCCTCTTCGATGTTCTGAGGCATCTCACCGGCCAGAAGTTTCGCGGCGAAGACCGCCTGGGCGGCCATCGCATCCGTGACCTTCCCCCACTCCCGGTTGCTCAAGGGCTTGATGGCGATCCGGACAGTGTAAGGCTTCGGCCGGGAGCCCTGCACCCTGGCCGTCACCAGGCCCGGAGCCAGTTCGAAGTCCATCACCTGGCCGCGACGGGCATAGCTCCGCCCGCGCTGGAGGCGGTTGGCCCAGCCGAAGGATTCGAGGACACCGATCCACCGGTCGGCCCACCAGGTGCTCCCGAACTTTTGCCCCCGACTGGTCTGGGCCTTGATCCCCCCCTTCACCGGTCGTGGCGTGGAGCGGGGGAAGTATCCCCACGGCGAATACTCAGAATACCTGCGACGACGCATGGCCTCTCTTCTCCTTGAAATTTCAAAGTTGAAATTTCAAATTTCAGACGTCCGCCACCGCCTCGCGGCGGAGGGCGAAGAGTTCCTTGAGCTCTTGGGTCGAAAGCTCCGTCAGCCACGCCTCGCCGGTGCCGATGATCTGTTCAGCCAGGGCCTTCTTGCTCTCGATCATGGCATCGATCCGCTCCTCCAGGGTCCCCGAGCAGGTGAACTTGTGGACCTGGACGTTTCGCGTCTGGCCGATCCGGAAGGCCCGGTCGGTGGCCTGGTTCTCGACGGCCGGGTTCCACCACCGGTCGAAGTGGAAGACGTGGTTGGCGCGGGTCAGGTTCAACCCCAGGCCCCCGGCCTTCAAGGACAGGATGAAGATCGGCGGACCCCCCTCTTCCTGGAAGCGATCGACCAGTTGGACCCGGGCCTTCTGGGGCACACCGCCGTGGAGGAAGAGGACCTCGCGGCCAAAGGTCCCCTGGAGGTGGCGCTTCAGCAGATCCCCCATTTTCGCGAACTGGGTGAAGACCAGGGCCTGATCTTCCTCGGCCAGGACCTCCTCCAGCATCTCGGTCAAGCGCTCCAGCTTCCCCGACCGCCCCTCCAACCGGCTGCCATCGCCCAGAAAGTGCGCGGGGTGGTTGCAGACCTGCTTCAGCTTGGAGAGGGTTGCCAGGACCAGTCCCTTCCGGGTGATCCCTTCGGATTCTTCGATCCGGTGAAGCATGTCCTTGACCACCGCCTCGTAGAGGGTGGCCTGTTCCCGGGTCAAGGGGCAGAAGACCTTCATCTCCAGCTTGTCGGGGAGGTCCCGGATCACGTTCGGGTCGGTCTTCACGCGCCTCAAGACGAAGGGCTGGACGAGGGCCCGAAGCCGGGCAGAACGTTCCTGGTCTTGGTAGCGCTCGATAGGGAGGGCGAAACGGGACCGGAACAGGGAGGCAGGCCCCAGATAGCCGGGGTTCAGGAACTCAATGATGGACCAGAGTTCGCTCAGACGGTTTTCGACCGGCGTGCCGGTCAGGGCAACGCGGTATCGGGCAGGAAACCTCCTGATGCTTTGGGTCTGCTTCGCCGAAGGATTCTTGATATTCTGGGCCTCGTCCAGGACGACCCCTTCCCACTCGACGGCCGTCAGATGCGCCTCGTCCCGGTGGGCGAGGGAATAGGTGCTGATGACGAGATCATGCTGAGCAGCGGCCTGGACGAAGGCCGGTCCCTCGCGCCGGCCGATGCCGTGGTGGACCAGGACCTTCAAGGCAGGGCCGAAACGGGCGATCTCCCGCTGCCAGTTGCCGACCACCGACGTGGGACAGATGAGGAGCGTGGACCCTCGGGACACCCCCTGCTCCTTGTCGTGCAACAGGAGCGCAATGAGCTGGATGGTCTTCCCCAGTCCCATGTCATCGGCCAGGCAGGCGCCCAACCCCCACTGTCGAAGAAAGGCAAGCCAGGAGAAGCCTTTCCCCTGATAGGGGCGGAGCACCCCGTTGAACCCTGCCGGGGGTGGGAGCTCCGTCAGACGCTCACCATCAATGAGCCTCCTGGTAAGCTGCCCGATCCAGTCCTCGGCCTCGAAGCCTACGACAGGGAGGGACGGGGCCTGCCTTCCCTCCGCCTCGCCTTGTCCAAGGCCAAGACGAAGGGCCTCCCCGAGTGAGATCTCGCCCTGGTGACGCCTCTCCTGAAAGAAGTGGAGGGCGGCCTCGATCTGGTCCGGCTTCAACTCCACCCACTGCCCCCTGAGACGGACCAGGGGGACCTTGAGCGCTGCCAACTGCTCGAATTCTTCCCGGGTTAAGGGCTCCTCCCCCAGGGCCAGTTGCCAATCATACCGGACGATGGCGTCCAGGCCAAGCAGCCCTCGACCCGGAGACGAGGCCTTTGGCAGAGGCTGGAGCCGCAATTTCACGCCCAGCTTGGCCCCTCGCGCCCCGGTCCGGTCCCACCAGGGGGGAACCAGGAGCCCGAAGCCGCTCTCCTCGAGGAGCCAGGCTGCCTCCCGCAGGAAGCCATACGCCTGATCGGTGGTCAGGCGACAGCCTTCGGGTCTCGCGGCACGGAGGCTCTCCTCGATGGGAGGGAAGAGGCGGGAGGCCTTCCCCAGGTCGGCCAGGAGCCTCTCCTGGGGTTGCTCGAACCTCCGGTTCAGGAACCGAAGGGTCCTTTTGGACTCCCGCCAGACTTTCTCGGCAGGAACCAGCAGGCTTGGATCATCCGTCGCCTGGAGGAAGAAGGAGAGCGCCCACGCCGGCACCCTGGGGGCCACGGCCTGGATCTCCCTCCTCCCATCCAGATCATCCAGGGGGGGCGGCTCCAGGCGAAAGCAGGTGCGAAAGGTGGCGGCCTCGCCTGGGCCATGAATCTGGGCCGTCCAGGAGCGGATCTCGTCGTAGAGCGTCCGGAGTTCGGTCTGAGGCGCGTGGAGGTTCGGATCCTCAAACCCCAGGGCTTCAGCCCATAGCTCGGAGACATGGAGACTTTGAAATTTCAAATTGGAAATTGGAAATTGGAAATTGGCTCCTTGGCTCCTCGGCTCCTTGTCCCGATGTTTTTTCGTCCCTTTGGCAAGCCACAGGCGGATGCTCTCATCAAGGGCCGCCTGAACAAAGCTCAAGAGGAGGGCCCGAGCGGAGGGCTCCTGGGAGGCCTCATCTTTTGTCTGCCTCACGAGGGCGCGGCAGAGCGGGGGCATCCCTTCTGTCAGGAGAGCAACCCGCTCCTTCTCCCCCGCCTCTTCCAGCACGGCCTCCCAGAGAGCATGGTACGCCTCCGTCTTCCCCTGGCGAACACGCACGAGCGAAGGCACCACCCGCTGCCGGGCCAGGAGTTCGAGGGCCAGTTTGGCGGCCTTACTCCAGAACCGGAGGTCCGCTCCCAGGACAAGACTGCCCGCCTCAACGGAGGACCCTTCGGGCAGGAGGGCCAGCAAGGAAACCACCTGAGATGGGGGAAGGGACAGGCCGTGGATCTCCCAGGGGGACAGGACCGGCTCAGGGCTCTCTCCGTTTCGACTCCTCTCCTCCAGAACCAGTTCAGGAGAGGCTAATGGCGTGTGAGGGAGAGAAGGAAGAAGGAAGACGACCGTGGCCGGTGTCGCATCCTCTTCCCCAAGGGGAGAGGCTTGTCCCCCTCCCAGAGCCAGGAGGGCCCCGCGCAACGCCTGGAGCGGTGCCTGAAACGGATGGGGCCTGGTGTTATCCTGTTTAGTGGATCGCCTTCCGCGGCGTTTCGGGGGCGAGGCCTCAGTCGAGGATTCACCCCAGATGATGAAGTTCCCTCGGGCCGACCCGAAAGTTTCAGAGCACCACGTTCCGTGCAACACGAGCATCGATCAACTCCCCATGTGTTTCTCTAAAAGCCCCCCGATGTCCGACGGATCGCGGGAGACGTCCCAGGCCCATCGGCCGAAACCCCCGTGCTGATTGACGGCCCTGACCCACTCGTCCAGGAATTCCCGCTTGGTCCTGTCCTGCTGAGAGTCCTGCCCTTTCACCTCAAGGACCAGCGTTGTTCCAGAAGTCAGCCGGATGAGAAAAGCTGGGTAGCTCGACGGCTCCTCATAGGGGGAGTTGATAATGAGCTGGTCGATGGTAGCAGGCATCAGGGTCGCTCCGGCGGCAAAGGAGGGATTAATGATTCGTAAGCGTTCACGTGGTTAAAGCAAAAAGCGCTTGTCTCGAAGTTTTCCAAGTGGTAATGTCATTGCCCGATGGTAACCGTTCAGCACCCCCATCCTCACCCTCCCCCATCAAGGCTAATCATTACCCACATCTCTGTAAGTTATTGAAAGTATTGGGGGTGCTGCAGATACCTCATCCTAATGTTTTCAAGGACTTACGATACTTGTGGGTAAAGATAAGC
>JACQHM010000190.1 GCA_016199025.1 Candidatus Methylomirabilota bacterium
CTGATCAACCTGGGGCTTGGCTTCGTGAATCTCAGCGAAGACCTGATCAACCGCTACGAGCGGCTCCTGGCCGGGGGGATCTGGGCCATTACGGACTTGTGGTGGACTACCTGGCCGAGGTGTTCCGGGAGTTCCGAAAAGAGACCTATGCGGATGCTATCAATGCCCATTTTCGCCTGGGCGCGGCCCTGAACCGACGGGACGAGAAGGCCGTTCGGAAGACAGTCTCGGGGCTCCTGAAGCTGATCCATCCTGATGGCCGTTGGAGCCGGGAGGACCTCGAAGAGTACCTCCGGCTGGCCTTAGAGATGCGAAAACGGGTCAAGGAGCAGCTCCGCCGCATGGGCGGGGTCGAGTACTGGAACACGCATTTCTCCTATCTTGACGGTGTAGGAGGTGAGGAACGCTTCGTCGAGGTCCCGGAGCAGGCCACCGGGGGCCTGATTTCTCAAGAGCTCCGGCCTGCTGGGGTCGTGTATACCGTCGGGCTCGATGTCGAGACGGGCCGCAATGCGCTCTTCCGGATCGAGGTGGGCCTGATGAAGGGGGGCGGCAAGCTGAACGTCACCGGTGCTGTCGGGCGGGCCATGCGAGAGGCCATCAAGACCGCCCATGACTACCTCAAAGTCAACCTCAGTCGCTTCGCCGCCGATCGCTCTCTCGAAGACTATGATGTCCATGTCCAGGTCGTGAACCTCATGCAGGCCAAGGAGGGAAGTCATACCGGTGCGGCCTTCTTCGTGGCCCTCCTCTCGGCCCTCGTCGAGCGGTCGGTGAAGGCGGGCACGGTGATCCTCGGGGAGATGACGATTCAAGGGTCGGTCCTCCCTGTGGACACCTTGAGCGAGTGCCTCCAACTCGTGAAGGAAAACGGGGGGGGCCGCGTCTTGATCCCAACAGCCAACGCAAAGGATCTCCCATCTATCCCAGGCGAGATGCTCGGTGGTCTTGAAATCGCGTTCTTCTCGGATGCCAAAGAGTGCCTCCTGAAAGCGTTAGCCGGCTAACAAAGTATGGCCTGAAGGAAAACAGTAGAAATCCCCCCACCCCCCCATTGCGAAAGGGGGGGCCTCGGAGGATTTCCCCTTCCCCCCCTTTGCGAAAGGGGAGTCAAGGAATCCCCCCTTTGAAAAAGGGGGGCAGGGGGGGATTTTCCCGTGAGCGTTCACTGATGAATATCTCAACAGGGCTGTTACAATCCTCAACAGGAGGAATTGCAAGGAAAGGGGCGCCTTTCAAGGAAAGTGCGAGAACGATCCGTTGAACTTCTCAACAGGTCCCCTTCCCTGTCCTCAAGACGGGACGGGGATCTCAAAAAACCCTTATGGGAGGCCGCTTCTGACGATGCTGGAGGCGGCCTCTTTCCTTTTCGTTTGGCACGAAAATTGACCATTCAAAGAATGGGTGGAACCGATGGAAGAGGAGCGGAAAATCATGACATGCCCCTTTCTAGAAGAGATCGTAATGGTGTACTGCCGGGCCTATCCGGTGAGGAAGCTGGTCCCCAAGCACCAGATCACCACAGGAAATCCCTGCGCGGGGGAGGGGTATATGAACTGCCCCTTCTTCAAAGAGATCATGGCCCGGTTGGAATCCGCCTCCGGCGAGGAGCCGGAGGTGATTAAGAGGGAGACCCGGAAGGAGGTGGCGTAACATGATCCTAGCCTGCACTATAGTCCTTATCAGCCTTCTGCTCCTCACGATGTGGGGCCTCTTCCTGTTAGGGGAGAAGGGCCGCGAAAAGGCACGACGCTGGAGGATGGGCCTTCAAGAGGTGAGAGGCTTCCTCCTCCATCCCGGCCTGTACTATTACTCGGGCCATACTTGGGTCATGCCCCAAGAAAATGGGACCGTCCGGATCGGCCTCGACGACTTCGGCCGGAGACTGGTGGACGGCATCCGGCGGGTGAGCCTGCCTCCAAAGGGGTCCCTGGTCCTGAAGGGAAAGTCGGCCATTCAGCTCGACTGCGGAAAGAAGCGGGCCAAGCTCCTCTCCCCAGTGGACGGGGTGGTCACCGCCGTGAACGAGGCCTTAACAGAAGAAGGCGAGGCTTTGGAGCGGGACCCCTACGGGAAGGGGTGGCTCTTCACCGCCAGGGTGCCCAATCAGAGTTTCACAGGGCTCCTGACCGGCACCGCCGCCATGGAGTGGCTGAAAGGGGAGACCGACCGGCTCTCCCTATTCCTTCACCGGGAGCTGGGCCTCATGGCCGCCGACGGCGGGGAGCTGATCCCCAAACCTCCGGCGATGCTCAGCGAGGAGCAATGGCAGACCCTCATCAGGGCTTTCTTCTACACCTCCTGAAAGAGCGAGGTACCAGGATGACGCGGTATCGCGGCGGAATGTGGGCACCCCAGGGATTCTATTTGGAGCAGGACACCTGGGAGGCGCGGACGGTCCCTAAAGGAGGGGGGATCTTAGAAGGAATGGAGAACTCCATCTATATCCGGCTGCCGGTCCCTCCTGTCTTGATGCCCTTCTTAGGCGCCTTCCTGGGAGGGCTCTACGTCATCTTCCTCCCCTTGATCGCCCCCGCCCTCCTCGTTTGGCTCCTCGGCGTGAAGGCCAGGAAGGGGCTCATGAGTGTCAAGGTCCGCCTCCTCGAGGGGAGGCGGGGGGCATAAGGGTCTTGGGGGATAAGGGAAGGAGTGGAGGAACAATGGGCACTGCACCAGGCAGGTTAGCCGAAGCGGCTTGCGAGATCACGTTGGAAAACCTCCAGGAATTTCCCGAAGGGCGGAAGGTGCTGACCTGCATTCAGTGTGGGCTGTGCGCGGGCACCTGCCCTTACGGGGAGGTGATGGGCTATCCGCCGCGACGCATCATCGGGATGCTCCGAGCAGGGATGCTGGAAAAGGTGTTCACCAGCGACAGCCTGCTTAACTGCGTGGCCTGTTACGCGTGCATGGCGAAGTGCCCCCGTGGCATTCGACTCACCGAGGTGCTTTTGCCGCTGGTGAAGGAGCAAACGTTCGTCCACCTCCCGGAGGTACCTGCTGAGTTGCAGAAGGCGTTGGAGAACACGCTCCGCTACGGCAATCCACAGGGAGAATCGCCGCGCAAGCGGACTGATTGGGTGAAGACTTTAGAGGTGCCTATCCGCATTTTGGGACAAGACCCGAAACCGGTGGACGTCTTGTGGTTCGTGGAATGCTACAC
>JACQHM010000191.1 GCA_016199025.1 Candidatus Methylomirabilota bacterium
GATCCGCTGGGCGGGCGAGACCAACATCGCTGCTGCCTGTCGCCGCTTTGCCGCCCAGCCCTGGGCAGCCCTGGCCCTCATCGGCATCGAGCTGGAAAACTGAACAGCCCTGCCTCGTAGGTGGCGGGCAGTTGCTTCGCCGTCTGAACCATGCTATAGTGAACCTGATTCGGCCTCTCATCGCCCCGTGGAACTGAAGGCGAGGCTTGAGTCTCTAACCTCCAGCCCTTAGTCCCTGGTCCTCAGACGATAAATGGATGCCATCCTCGTTCACTACCACGAGATCAGCTTGAAGGGAAAGAACCGGCCGCTGTTCATCGAGCGGCTGGTCGAGAACCTCCGCTCTTCCGTCGCCGACCTAGGGGTGAAGCGGGGTGTGGTCTTGAGCGGTCGGCTCCTCATCCCCTTGAAGGATGAGATCCCTTGGGGCAAGGCGAAAGAGCGCCTCCAGAAGGTCTTCGGCGTTGCCACCTTCTCCCCCGCCTTCCGGACGGCCCCCATGATGCAGGCCTTGAAGAAGCGGGTTGGGGAGGAGGTGGTGAAGCGTTCCTTCCAGAGCTTCCGGATCACAGCCAGACGGGCGGAAAAGACCTTTCCCATGACATCGGACCAGATCAACCGGGACCTGGGGACCTTTGTCAAGGAGCTGACCCAGACCAAAGTAGACCTCACGAACCCGGAACTGAATATCTTTGTTGAGGTCCTCCCCCGGGAGATCTTCTTCTCCTTCGAGAAGGTCCAGGGGCCGGGGGGGCTGCCGGTGGGGATCAGCGGGAAGGTGGTCTTGCTGTTATCGGGAGGGATCGACTCTCCTGTCGCGGCCTGGCGGATGATGAAGCGGGGCTGCCGGGTCGTCTTCGTCCACTTCCACAGCCACCCCTACGTAAGCCGCACCTCCCAAGAGAAGGTCTGCGAGCTGGTCCAGCTCTTAAACCATTACCAACACGTCTCCCGCCTCTACCTGGTGCCTTTCGGCGAGCTCCAGCGAGAGGTCGTCCTCTCTGTCCCGGCTCCTTCCCGGGTTGTGGTCTACCGGCGCCTCATGATGCGGATCGCCGCAAGGATCGCCAGGGACGAAGGGGCCAAGGCCCTGATCACGGGCGAGAGCCTTGGCCAAGTCGCCTCCCAGACCTTGGACAATTTGGCCGTGATCGAGGAGGCCTCCCCCCTCCCTGTCCTTCGACCCCTGATCGGGATGGACAAGGAAGAGATCATCGAACAGGCCAGGGCGATTGCGACCTTTGAGATCTCCATCGTCCCGGACCAGGACTGTTGCCAGCTCTTTATCCCTAAGCACCCGGCCACCCGGACCATGCTCCCGGCGATTCGGGAAGCCGAGGAGAAGCTCAACATCGAGGAGCTGATTGAGGAGGGCCTGAAAGGGGTCGAGGTCAGGGAGCTCCGCCGGTGAGGATAGCCCCCCCTTTCCTCCCTGGCAAGAAAAAGGGAGGCCGTTAAGGCTCTGCCACTTCCGTCAGCCAGCCGTCCCGGCTAGCTCATCGGGGGCAAGGTTGGCTCCATCTCAGGGACTTCAGGCGATGGCATGGGAGCCTGAGCAGCCTCCTTTAACTCCGAAATCTCTTGTTCCTTCTCCCGGAGGGCGGCCTCTTTGGCCTTCAGCTCGGCTCTTGAGCGGGTGACTTGGGCCTGCCGCTCCTTGAGTCTCTTCTGAAGGTCCGCCACCTTCCCCGCCGACGCCTTCTTCGCCTCGGCCAGTTGCTCCTTGAGCTTGGTCTGGGCCGCCGCCGCCTGCTTGGCCTTAGCCTCGGCCGCTAGAGCCTGGGTCTTGGCCTTTTTCAGGCTCGCCTGAAGCTCCTTGACCTTCTTGGCCGCCTCCCCCGCGACCTTCACTGCCCTTTTCACTGCCTTCTTTGCTGTCGCCTTTGCCATCTCCCCCTCCTTTCCCATGCGTTCCTGAAGCTGTGGCGATCCCCCACCGCCCTACCCCACTCCTCCTCTTAATGCTCTTGCCTGTGAACGGACGTTTCAGACCATCCCTCAAAGCATGATGCCAGGCCAATTCTCGATGGGATCGGTGGAGCAGACGACGTGCATCCCCGCCTCAGCAAATCTCTGGAAGGCCGCATTTGCCTGCTCCGTATAATCGATCACTCCGGGGACAACCACGGGAGACGTGCAATCCTCCAAAAGATAGACCTTCTCGGCCAACCGCTTATCCCGAACAAACACATCTTCCAACAGATCGTCGATGGTCCAGGCGACACAGTGGCTCTTGGCCTGTCCAGCGATGATGACCGCATCAAATTGCAAGAGCTGCTCGATAAACTTGACGTTTTTCTGCCCAATCGGCTTTCCATCCGGATCCTCTAATACCTCCGGGCCAAGAACAGAATAGTGCTCGGTCAAGGGATGGTCGCCTTTGATTTGAAAACCTGGCTGGCTGTACCGGGCGACGCTATGGAAGAAGATCGCCTCCTCCACAGCCGAAACAAGGGCATGACCGATCCCTCCCAACATGGCATGATAGGGCCAGATGGTGAGATCATATTTCCCACCCTGTTTGAGGGTTCTCGTATAGTGGAGGAGGTGTCGCTGTCCGTAGACCTCGTCGATCTGAAGGCTCTGGCAAAGGGCAGGGTTGAACTTCCAGACCCCTTTCTCGACCTCTTCGGTCGAGATGAGCGTGAAAGGTGCTGGATGTTCGCCTTTGTCGTTGACCAAGAAGATGGAGTGGAAAATCTGCATCGCCTGGTGCGTGTCCATCGTCGGACAGATCTGAGTCATCACCGCAAGGTTTCGATAGATGAATTCACACAGCCTCCGATTGTCGTCAACCGCCCCTGTCCCTGAGCGTCCACCCACATAGAGTTCAAATCCGGGGATGCAAAAGGTATTCTGGACATCGACGGCCACCAAACAGATCCTGAAGTGGTCATTGGCCGCCGGCGGGATGTGGTGCTGCTTCGCCCACTTCTCGGCTTCCTCAGCCCGTTCCTGATAGGGGACCTTCCAGACTTCACCAACTTTACTTGGGTCAAAAAAGGGCGGAAGAGGAAGTTCACGGTATGCCATCTCTCCCTCACAATACCCCCTTACAGGGGCAATAGCTCTTGGGGTCTTTAGTAATAACTTACTAAAGGGGGGTCAAAAGCGCAACGGTTTTCTACACCAAAGGCCCCGATCACACACCTACAAGTGGTCGAAACGGGCCGGGCTGAAGGCCTCCAGCGGGAAGGAGGGCTTCCCTTCTACGATGAGCTCGGCCAGGAGCTTGCCGGTGAGGGGTCCCAGAAGGATCCCGTTCCTAAAGTGGCCCGTGGCAACCAGGAGCCCTTCGACCCCCGGAAGGGGACCGATCAGGGGGAGGGTATCCTCACTGTGGGGCCGAAGGCCTGCCCAGGCCGTGATGAAAGGTCGGTCGGCTAAGCCGGGCACCAGGTCAACGGCCATGGTCGTCAGCCTCCTCACCCCCTCCAGCGTCACCCCCTTGTCAAAGCCCACGAACTCTACGGTACTCCCGATCAGCAGCCCGCCGTTCAAGCGAGGGACGATGTAACCGTCTCGGCCCCAGACCACATGACGGAGGGGGAGGTCGGGAAGCTCCGTATAGACGATCTGGCCTCTGGCAGGCTTCACAGGAAGACGCCGCCCCAGGCGGGTGAGAAGCTCGGCAGACCAGCACCCGGCGGCGAGGACCACCACCCTCCCCAGGATGACCTCCTGAGGCGTTGTGACCCCTTGGACGGCCTCATCATCGAAGATGAAGCCTACGGCCGGCGTTCCCTCCAGGAAGAGAACCCCCAACGAACGGCAGGCCTCGGAAAGGGCCCGGACCAGCTCTCGATTGTCCACATGATGGTCATCAGGGAAGAAGAGGGCACCCGTGATCTCCTTTTTGAGCCCGGGCTCGAGCCTCCTTACCTCTTTAGGCCAGAGCCACTCGACCCGAAGCCCGAGCCGTTCCTGCCAGGCCCGCCTCGCCTGGGCCTCCTCCTCACCCCCTTCCTCGATCAAGGAGAGGATCCCCCACTTCAGGTATTCGATGTCGATCCCCGAACGCTCTTTCAGCTCCTCCGAGAGGGGTCCGAACAGCTCCTTTCCCATTAAGCACAAATCAAGAAACGGCCCAGGGCCGGGGCCCTCGGCTTGGGGGGCCAGCATCCCGGCCGAGGCCCAGGAGGCCTCATTCCCGATCCTCCATTTTTCGAGCACCAGGATGCGTGTGGCTCCTGCCCGGGCCAGATAGTAGGCGATAGAGCAGCCGATCACCCCGCCGCCGATGATGATGATGTCCGCTATCCTTGCCATGCCCCGCCCTCCCTCAATCTCTCTTCACCCTTACCACCTTCTCCTATCTGCTGTCAACGATTTTGGCCTTCTTGCCAGAAATGCCTCAACTGTGAGATTGCCCTCTCCTGGGGGCCGGATAGCCACTAGTACACTTGGGCGTAGATCCGCCAACCATCATTTATATTCAGCAACCGCAAAATTCCACCTACAAGGGGTTTACCAACCTTCAAGAATCGGCCCTTTTTAACAGGTTTTTGGGGGCATGTAGGTGGAATTTTGCGGTTGCTGTTTATATTTCCCGCAAGATCGGGTAGAATGCGGGCCATCCAGAATCCGTGGAGGCCAAGCGATTATGCCCAGACTCCATCCTCGTTCACTGCATCTAAGCGAGACTGAACGTGCGGAGCTCCACCAATTGGTGACGAAACACGGCACCCCCCAGCAAATGGCGCTCCGGGCGGGCATCATCTTGCTCGCCGACGCCGGCCTGGATCATCGCCAAATTGCTCGCGAGCTCAAGATCAGCCGCGACTCGGAAATGGGACTTCGTCCTCGATGGTCTGAATACCCACAAATCTGCAACTCTCGTCCGCTTGGTGGCCCACCACGAAGGGCTCGACACCGACCTGGGCGTGAAAGGCAAAAGCGGCATTGTGAAGTCTATGGCAACCCGCGCGGCCTTTCTGAGCGACCCCCGCCATCGGATCGTGTTTCACTACACACCCAAGCATTGCTCGTGGCTGAATCAGGTCGAGATCTGGTGCAGTATCTTGGTCAGAAAGTTGCTCAAGCGGGCGAGCTTCACCAGCACAGCCGACCTTAAGGCCAGATGACTGGCATTTATCGACGACTTCAATCATACGATGGCGAAGCCTTTCAAGTGGACCTACAAAGGCAAGGTTCTCGTGGCCTAAATAGTTTGGAGGCCCACGGGGGGCACCGGGGGACGGGGGACGGGGGGC
>JACQHM010000020.1 GCA_016199025.1 Candidatus Methylomirabilota bacterium
GACCCGCTCCCATCCCTCTTCAAGAGGCACCTTGCTCCAGGGCCTCCCTTTTCCGTCGGGCAGTTGGACATCAATGAAGGTCCGCTTGCAGTTGACGGGACACCAGCGGCACATTGTGTGCTCGTTGGTGGTGCTGGTATAGGTCAAGGATTCAATGGTGTCGAAGCCTCGAAACCGGGTGGGGAGGCCCTTCCGCCACCACTCAAAGGCACATAACGCCGCGCCGATGGCCCCCGCCTCCCCGGAGTAGGGGTGGACGACAATCTCGGCGTCTGGCACCTTGCTGGTGATGAAGTCCACCTGGGCCTTGACCACCGCCAGGTTCCGGTGGGTTCCCCCCTGGAGGACGAACTTCCTCCCCACAGCCCTTAAGTTTTGGAGCTGGCCGGCATAGATCCACACATTGAGGGGCAACACCGAGGCCAGGGAGGCCATGATCTCCTCGGCCGACCACCCTTTTCGTTGCTGGTTCACAATGTCCGACTGGAGGAAGACGCCGCAGCCCATCGCCAGGGTCGGCATGGCCTTGGCCCGAAAGGCTTTTTCGGCGTAGTCCTCCAGGGGGATGCCGTACCGTTCCGCGACCCCTTGCAGGAACGCCCCGTTCCCGGAGGAACACTGCGAGTTCAGACGGAAGTCCGACACCGTGCCCTGCCGGAGGATCATGATCTTGACATCGCACCCTCCCACGTCACAGATCACGTCCGCATCAGGAAAAACGTGCAACGCTGCTGTGGCATGGGCCACCGTCTCCACCACCGCCACATCCGCCCCGAGGATGTCTTTGAGAAGATCCTTGCCGTAGCCCGTGATCGCCAGCCCGCCCACATTGTGAAAGCCCGCCTCCTGGATCTGGCGAAAGAGGGCCTTTGCATCCTCGAGGGGGTTCCCCTTGGAGAGAACATAACAGGTGAAGAGGAGCGCTTTCTCATGGGAGAGGACCACCGCCTTGGCGGTGGTGCTGCCAAAATCGCAGCCCACCAGCACGGGAACTTTTTGTTCCATACGGATCGCCTTGCCGGTGTTAGGATGCGGACCTGATCTTCCGTTCCCGTTTCCGTTCCCATTGGGGGCCCCATACTTCTTGAGGAAGCTGGACAGATCTTCCTTGCCGGCAATGAGTCCCTTAGCCCCCTCTTTGGCTTTTTGCTGGTGCTGCCCCTCCTCGATCCACCACTGGAGGGTTTGGGTCCCCTGATAGACCCCCACCCCCGGCGCTTCTCCCTTTCCAATCTCCACACAGCCCAGGCAGCCGTAATAGAGCGCGTCCGAGGGCACATGGATGAGGGATTCAGGCTCTCTTTCCTCCGGCAGGGGAACCCGCCTTTGGCCCCACAGATTGTTCAGGTGATGCCGCCAGGCCTCCTGAAGCCCCTTGAAAAAGAGGTTGGGCCCTCCCAGGAGCAGCACCTCCGGCATCGGGGTGTTTCCCTTGGTGAGCGTCGCAAGATTTTGATAGACCACCGCCTCGAACAGGCTGGCAATAATCTCCTCCACCGACACGCCGGCCTTCACCAGGGTGTTGGCATCGGCCTCGGCAAAGATGCCGCACTTGGAGCTAATCTTGTGCAGGCTATACCCCGCATAGCCCATTTGGGAAAGGGTCTCCGACGGGATCTGGAGTTTCCGGGCCGTCTTTTCGATAAAGGTGCCCGTCCCGCCGCTACAGGCTGATTGCATATAGACCTGCTTGGTCCTCCCGGTCCCGGTCGGGGTGAAGAAGAGGGTCTTCATATCCTCTCCCCCGATCTCGGAGACAAACCTGACCTCAGGGTGGAGCCTTTCTACGGAGGCTGCGGCGGCGACCACCTCCTGGATGAATTTTCCGCCTACGAGAGGTGCGATCAGGCCGGCTCCTGAACCCGTGAAGAAGATCCTATCGCAGAGAGGGGTGAGCCCGCACTCGGACTCCATCCTGGTCAGGAACTCCAGCACCTTCTCGGCCTGTTTCGTATTGTGCCGTTGGTAGTCCCGCCACAGGATCTGGCCGTCCCTTCGGCGACGCTCAGGGCATGCTTCCACTAAAACGGCCTTGACAGTCGTAGAGCCCACATCCACCCCGACGATCTTCATCTTCCGCTCCTGTGGGCGAGGTGCAGGATCAGGTTCGCGGCACATCCCACCACCCCGTCATGCGGGACCCGATAGGTTGCCTTTTTCATCTCCGGGTGAGCATCGAGATAGGACCGCGCTTTTTCCGTCGTAAGCCCTGTCCGGTGGAGCACCATTTCGTACTCGTGCTGCGCCCGCTTTTTGGCCTCGGTCAGGATCATCTGGCACCGGGAGAGGGCGTGCACCTCGGCATCGCCCTTGATCTCGAGGGGGGCGTACAGGAGATCCGGGTATTTCCCCAAGACGCCGGCCATCGCCCCGAGGCTCATCGTGTTGGGCATGCAGGAATAGGGCGAGAGCTCGCACGTCATATGGGCCTTCTTGTGATGGTAGGCCCACAGGGCTTTCCCCACCAGCATATCGCCTTCCCCCCCTGAGAGGCGGCTATGAAAATAGGGGGAGGCGAGTCTTCTCATCTCGTACTGGTCCGGCATCTCCCGCGGGATGTAGCCCAGGGCGGCTCGAAGCCGGTTGTACGTCCACCGAAAGAGCTTTTGCAGGCTTTTGACCGCGGCGATCTTCAGACGGACTGATTTGTCAATGCCGAGATAGTCCTCAAACCCCTGGACGTACCACCGCATCCAGTAATCCAGCCAGACCGCAACCGCCGCCGGGTACACCTCGGCCCCCTCAGACTCCAACCATCGGTGGATGTTATAGTTTGGGTCGCCCTCCACGGTCTGGAGGTAGAATTCACCCGTGATTTTGACGATGGGCTTCACCTGGAGGCGATCCACCTCGATCCTTTCGAATTTTTTAGACACCTCCCGAAGGGCCTTCACAAAGGAATCGGTCGTCAGGTGCCACAGGATCGCTCCCCACTTCTTCCCGCGATCAGGCCGGTTCCGGAAGATATCGTAGAGATACTCCACGCTCTCCTTCACGATCTGGTCCGTCTGCCCCGGGATCACCTCATAGGGCCTGACCTGATACTCTAGATCCTGCAAGACATCGGTGCAGAGGACTGCCCAGACCGCCCCTGTGGTGAAAGGGATGTTCATCTCCAGGCCATCGCCTGTGGTCGCCCCCTGGTCCATGCGGTCCTGGGCCAAGAGGAACAGGCGGAAGGATTCCATGCCTGTATTGCGGAGCGCCAACTCGTAACTCTGGTGGTATTGGCCAAACCGGCACGCCCCACAGGAGCCGGCCGTAAAGTACACGTATTTTTTTGCCACTTCGTCTTTCCCGATGCGCTTGGCTTCCGAGCGGAGGAAGTTGGCGAGATTCCCCGTGGTGAAGCTGGTGGGGCAACACTGCCCGATATCCGCTAATTCCCGGCCGGTCAAGAGGTCCTCCTTGGTAGCGGTGGGGAGGACCTGGGCCTTATAGCCCCGGTTCTCAAAAACGCCCTGGAGGACCCGCTCGGCTCTCCAGTGGAGCCCGCCAAAGAGGATTGTGACGTGATCCCGTTCCTCTTTTGTAAAGGGCCTGGGGGTATACGCCCGGTATGGCTGAAGGGTTGCGGTTTCCATCGCTTTCTCCTCTCCCTCTCAACCTTCCCCCTTGAGGGGGGAGGGGACGGGTGGGGGTAGCGTCGTTCAACATCGGTGGGGTGGCTAACTAGACTGACATGTCAGTCTAGTAGGGTGTCAAAAAAAAATCAGCCCCTTTCGACTGGCTCAGGGCAGGCTTCGAAGGGCTCGACCAGAACCCCGCGAAGGCCGAACTCCAGGAGGCCGTCCACGACCGCCTTGATATCGAGGGCCGAAATCCGCTTCGAGGCGAGCTGCCCCATGACCTCTTTCATGCCTCCCAAAACACCATAGGCGACAATCCTTATCTCACACGGGCGGACCAGGCCCATCTCGATCCCTAATTTGAGTGCCCATTCGATCCGATCCGTCACCCTTTCATAGAAATGGTGAAGCGTTCGATCCAGCTCCTTATCCCACCCCACGGCGTGGTGGAACAGGATCTGGATCAGTCGGGGCTCCTCCAATGAAAAGGTGATGACCCTGGTCAGGTTAGCTCTGAGCTGCTCAAGGGGTGGAGGGTTCCCTTCTCCCAACGTAATGCTCTCAATCCGTCGGTCCAGCTCCTGGAGGAGGAATTCCAAGAGGCAAGTGAAGATGTGCCGCTTATTTTTGAAATAGAGGTAGAAGGTCCCCCTGGCGATTCCAGCCCCTTGGATGATGTCAGAGATGCTGGCCTTGTGAAACCCCTTTTTGGCGAAAACCTCTTTCGCGGAGTGGAAGACCTGCTCTCGCCGCCTCTCTTTTAGCACCGTTTCTCCTTCTGAACACTGACTATAGGTCAACCTTTTACTACGCGAGGGGGTCCCTGTCAATAGAAAAGAAGAACCGGTTCCTTGATACCTCGGGTGGAGTGCTGGTCGGATGGGAAGAAGCCTTTAGATCCCTTCGGTGGACCATTCCTCTCCCTGCTCATAGAGCCGGAGGTAGGCCTCCTTCAGCTCTTCAAGCTGCCTGATCAGCTCCATCCGCTCCCGTCGGAGCTTCCTCAGCATCCGGTTGTGAGAGGCGAGGAGGAAGATGTACGAGAGCTTCTCCCAATAGCGCCCGATCCGCGCTCCGTAAGCCAGGGCAAAGAAGCCGGTCACGGGCAGACTCAAAAGATAGAGGACGGCCGGCCAGGTCCCAAGGGACGTTCCAATCAAAAAGGTCTGGATGGCATAGAACAGGGGGAAAAACAACGCGCCAGCCGCAAGCGTCACAGAGGCCCTTGCCTCTGTCCGCCCCGTGAACAACCACCTCATGATCCCCGTGAGCTTGTAAGGGAGGTAGTTGTTCAGGGTGCCGTAGAGGGCTGGAAGGAAGCCCAGCAGACCCAGGCCGAGGAACTTGAGGAGGTTCAGGGGGAGATCCTGCCGAGATATCCGCTCCTTCAACCGCACATCTTTGACGCCGAGTCTGTGGAGCTTCCGCTGATATCTGGCAATGGCCTTTGACATCTGGGCGACGATCATCGGATGGGCCTGACTATAATAGCGGACCCCTTCGACCAGCTTCTGGCTCAGCTCCAAGGCCGAAAACCCTTGGTCCCCGTACGCTTGGAGCAACTCACCTTTGTAGAGCCCCTCCAGATCCTGGACCAGCTTTACCATCGCAGCCTCCGGGATATGGACCACAAGTTTCTCCAGGCTTCTCTGGACGTCGGCGGTGAGCTGGTTGATGGCGGACCGAGGGTCGTGCTGGAAGGTTTCTCCATAGGTCCAGGCCCCAATCGGCCTTCCAAAGTTCACGAAGACACGACTCCGAAAGGTGGAGCGGTGTTCGAAGTTCAACCCGGCCGGGACGATGACGATGCCAGGCTTCCCCTGGTGTTGGGCCTCCGTCTCCAGGGCGATGTGAGCGACGCCGGTCTTCAGCCTCTTCACCATGGGGTCTGCGTGACTGAACCCCTCGGGGAAGATCCCGATGGCCCCCCCCTTCGAGAGGATGGCGGTGCAGGCTCGAAAGGTTTCCCGGTTCTTCGCCATCTGCCTGGGGTCGTCCTGGTGCCGGTAGATGGGGAGGACGCCGCTTCCCCTCAAGAAGAACGCAAAGAAAGGATACCTGAACAGGATACTGGCTGCCAAGAAATGGACCTCCCGTGGGACGACAGCCATGAGGACCAGAGGGTCCACCATGGTGTTGGGGTGGTTGGCGGCAATGATCAGAGGCCCTTCTGGCGGGATCTGTTCGAGGCCGGCGACATCGATCCGGCGGAAGAAGAGCTGTAAGGCGATCCTGGCGATCAAGCGGACGGTGCGGTACACACCCCTATCCTCCTCCAGGCCACCGAAACAGTGAAGATCCCGTACTCATCGGTCTCCATGTGGATCTTCTCGAACCCTGTCGCACGGACGAGTTCATCCATCTCTGCCTGGGTGCGGCGTCTCATCACCCAGGGCCGTCCGTCCCGATTGATCAGCACCCTCGCGATCATCTCCACCTGTGGATGCCAGGGCTGGTTGGTATAGATCAGATACCCGCCATCTTTGAGGGCCTCGCCGAGACCCCGCAGGGAGTTCAAGACCATCTCGTTATCGGGAAACAGCTCATACAAGCCGGACACGATGGCGATGTGAGGTCGAGGCGAAATCGAGGCCAGGGACTTCGGGTCAAAGGCGTCACCCTGGACGTACGTTACATTGGAGACGTTCATTGCTCGGGCAAGCTTCCTTCCCGCCTCCAAAACTTTGGGGTCGCGGTCGCGCAGCAGGGCCGATGTCTCGACATGAGGTATCTTCTTGAACGTCTCCAACAGATAGCGACCAGGACCCGAAGCAATGTCCACCAGCCTGACGGGCTTCTCTGTGGCGTAGACTTTTTCAAGGGTGGCCTGCAGGACCTTCTCGAGGTTGACTTTTCTTTGCCGGACCCCCTTCCAGCCAATGCTGTTCAGATACAGCCGATCCAGCAGCCTCCCCAGCGGGGTGATGCCCTGCGCTTTGTTCTCGTAGATGTAATCGAGGGACTCCCCGGAATCAAAGCCGGTACGCCACCCGATCCGAATCCCCTGGCTCAACATCCCGACCGTCTTCATCATGACTTTGAGCCACGCGAAGGACAGTCGGCGCAGGGATAGAATGGGGAGCGGCTTTGACAGTCGCTCGTACTCGGCCTTGGTGTAGCCTTCCCTGTCGGCGTGGATCAATGACGGCTGAACAGGTGGGTGTTTGAAGATATTAAGCATGAATTCCCGCGCCTTCCCAATCGGTAGATGCCGGTCCATTTCGTGAAAGATATCGTGGTAAAAACCCGGATAGACATGCATCTCCTTCCCGGGGGATGATAGCCCGTCGAAGAATCGCTTCTGGGCTGAGAGCTTCACGACCCAGTCGGAACCGGCGGCGAGCAGGAGCGTCGGCACCTGAATCGCCCCGGCATCTGCCATGATACGGGTCGAGGTGTCATAGAGCCCAACCAGGATATTGACGGCAATGGCCCGCGTAATCAGCGTGTCGTTCTCATATTGCCTGGCTTGTTCCGGGTCGTGGGTGAGCATCCTGGCTTTCACATAACTCTGGATGAATGCCTTGGGTTTCATCACCTGCCAAAGTCTGAGGAGGGGGAGGGCAAAGGGGACGTAGAGTTTGATCCGGAATGCTGGACATCCCAGAACCATGGCCCTGATCGGCGGGGCATAGTCGTGGACCCATGTGCTCACGATGACACTACCCACGCTGTGGGCCATCACCACCATGTTCTCCATGGGGATGTCGTACTGCTTCGAGATGAATCTCATGAAGGTATCGACATCCTTCACCAGGCAGGCAAAGTTGTCGGCGTACCCTCGCTCGCCGGGTGAGCGGCCGTGGCCTCGGGCGTCCCACGCGAAGATGGAGACATCCTGTAGGGCCAACTGGTCCACCACTTCCTGGAACCTTCCGGAATGCTCGTGTCCTCGGTGAAAGAGGATGAGAGCCTTGTTGCTTGGAGTCGGTGGCCACCAGGCACGGTAGAAAAGCTCCAGGCCATCCCAGGTGGTCATGGAGTGTTCTGACGGTTGCCATGTCACCGGAGAGGATTCGGACAGGGGGGATTCAGCCATGATCACACCCTCCCCTCGTGGATGAGCGCGTTCCCGCGATGATCTCAGTTGGGTCAAGTTTCGTCCGGTTCAAGACCGCCAGTTCCAAGACGGCTTGGCGTAATTCCTGGCAAACTTGCAGGGCCGAGCGTTTTCCCGGCGGGAGGGTGGCATAGTTTCGCGGGGCCCCGATCATCAACTGGAGTCGGCCAGGACGGGGCAGCATCCTCCCCTTGGGCCAGGCCTCGAACGCGCCTGCCAGATGGCACGGGAGGACCGGCACATCCGTGCCCGCCAGCAGGAGCCCGATGCCCGGCTTAAACTCGCCGATTTCGCCGGTGATCGATCGCGTGCCCTCGGGGAACAGGATCAGGATGTTCCCCGGATTCGCCAGCAACTCCTTGCACAGGTTCAGGC
>JACQHM010000193.1 GCA_016199025.1 Candidatus Methylomirabilota bacterium
CGACGGGGAGAAGGGGATCTTGCGGTACCGGGGCTATCCCATTGAGCAGTTGGCGGAGCAGAGCACGTCTTTGGAGACGGCCTATCTCCTCCTCTATGGGGAACTCCCCACCCGGAAGGAGCTGGAGGACTGGGTCTGGAACATCACCCATCACACCATGATCCACGAGAGCATCAAGAAGTTCCTGGACGGCTTCCACCACGACGCTCACCCTATGGGGATGCTGATGGGGACGGTGGGGGCCCTCTCCACCTTCTATCCGGATGCCAAGGCGATTTTCGACCCGGCCTCCCGCCAGAAGCAGATCTTTCGGTTGATCGCCAAGATGCCGACCTTGGCGGCGTTTGCCTATCGGCACAGTCGGGGGTTGCCTTACGCCTATCCGGACAATGATTTGTCCTACCCGGGGAATTTCCTGAACATGTTGTTCAGGGCCACGGAGGTGAAGTACAAGCCTGATCCGATTTTGGAGCGGGCGTTGGATGTGTTGTTTATTTTGCATGCGGACCATGAGCAGAACTGCAGTGCCAATGCGGTGCGGAGCGTGGGGAGTGCCCAGGTGGATCCGTATTCAGCGGTGGCGGCGGGGATTGCGGCGTTGTACGGGCCGTTGCACGGGGGGGCCAACGAGGCGGTGCTCAAGATGCTGCAAGCGATTGGGTCCAAGGCGCGGGTGCCGGCCTTTGTTGCGAAGGTGAAGACGGGGGAGGCGGGGCGGCTGATGGGGTTTGGGCATCGGGTGTACAAGCACTACGATCCTCGGGCCCGGATCATCAAGCAGATTGCCGAGCAGGTCTTCTCCGTCACGGGGCGGAATCCCCTGTTGGACATTGCTCTGGAGTTGGAGCGGATTGCGTTGGAGGACGAGTACTTTGTCAAGCGGCGGCTGTATCCGAATGTGGATTTCTATTCGGGGATCATTTATCAGGCCATGGGGTTTCTCATGGACATGTTTCCGGTGCTGTTTGCCATCCCCCGGACGGCGGGGTGGTTGGCCCAGTGGCAGGAGATGCTCCTCGATCCGGACCAGAGGATCGCCAGGCCATTGCAGGTCTATACTGGGCCTGATCGACGGGAGTACGTGCCCCTGGAGCAACGGAGCTAGACCCAAAGATTACGAGATCAGGCCGAGGGAGGCCAGGACCAGGAGGAGCACCCCCAGGAGGATCCGGTAGACGATGAAGAGCCTCAGGGAGTGAGTCTGGAGGTACCTCAAGAGGAAATCGATGGCGAAGTACCCTGACACGAAGGCGAACGTGATCCCGAGGAGCAGGGAGAAGAGCCCTTCGTTGCCAAGACCGGCCTCCAGGAGGTCCTTCAGCTCGAAGATGCCCGCCAGCAAGATGGCCGGAGAGCCCAGTAGAAAGGAGAAGCGGGCCGAAGCTGCCGAGGTTAGGCCGGTGAAGAGGCCTGCCGTGATCGTTGTTCCCGACCGGGACATGCCGGGGATCAGGGCGAGGGCCTGGGCGCACCCGATGAAGAACGCGCCGCCTAAAGAGAGGTCCTCTAACCCCTTCTTCTGTTGCCCCCTCGATTCGGCAATGACCATGACGATCGCCAGGAGGATCAGGCTGCCGCTGATGACCTGAAGGGATCGGATGAAAGGCCCTGTGACGGCCTCTTTGAACAGGACACCGAAGACGACGATGGGGAACGTCCCGTACAGGATGGACCAGCTCAAGCGGGCATGGATGTCGTCGCTCTTCTGACGTTCCCTGGGGCTTTTGGCGATGGCCCAAAGGAGACGGCGGAGGTCCTCTCTGAAATAGATCACCACTGCCAGAAGCGTCCCCAACTGGATAACGGCGGAGAAGGCAGCCCCGGGGTCCTCCCAGCCCAAGAGGGCTGGGACGATCCTCAAGTGGGCGATGCTACTGATGGGGAGGAACTCTGTGAGGCCCTGGGTGATTCCCAGGGTGATGGCTTGGAAAGGGGTCATTAACACGGCATTTTAACCTCGCCCGATCCTGCGGGTCAAGCGAGAAGTGACCCGGCCCTTTTCCCTTGACAGGGCAACACCCTCCATGATATGCATGCAGCATCTCTTGACGCTGGCCTTTTCCCTTCAAGGGGGAGGGCCGGGAGGAGGGTCCGTTGAAAGGTCGCCGTCTCAGATCGGGACTTGAGGGAGGGTCTCCCCGCAGGGCCATTCGGGTTCTTCCGGGGAAGGCTCTGGAGCGCGAGCCGCGAGCCCCCCAGGCCGAGGCCCAATGGCTCCTGCGGCAGGTGCCCCTCTTCGCTGACCTGGCCGATGACGACCTGAAGGCGATCGCGGCGGTGGTCAAGGGGCGGACCTATCGGCGGGGTCAGGTGATCATCCGGGCGGATGAGGTGGGGGGGGTCTTTTTCCTGCTGACCTCCGGGGCGGCCAAGGTGAGCCTGGGGGATAAGCAGGGGCGGGAGGTCATTCTCAAGATCCTGTACCCGTTTGATTTCTTTGGGGAGATGGCCTTCTTGGATGATCCCCGGCGGTCGGCGACGGTCACGGCGGTGGAGAAAAGCCGGATGCTGCTCATCTCGCGGCAGGATTTTTTGCAGTTCATTCAGAGCTCGCCGCAGGTGGTGCTCCGGATGCTGACGACGCTGAGCCAGCGGCTCCGTCGGGCGGATCAGAAGATTGGGGACCTGACCTTTTTGGATGCCTCAGAGAAGGTGGCCATGGCGTTGTTGGAGCTCGTGGCGGAGCAGGGAGTGACCGTGGAAGGGGGGGTCGCCCTGGAGCTGCGCCTGACGCGGCAGGCGCTGGCGAACCTGGCAGGAGTGGCCCGGGAGACGTTGGAGCGGGTCCTGGCGGAGTTTCAACGGCGGGGCTGGGTCAGGCTGGAGAAGCGGAGGATCGTGGTCTTCAATCCGGCCATGCTGCGGCGAGAGGCGTATCTCTAACCGTGGGCAGGCCGCAGTATGTGACGCAGGTCACGAACTTTGCTCTTGACAGTGGTCCGCGAATGCCTGTACAGTTGACCCACATGGGGACGGGTGTTCCGATGTCAGCGGGGATGTCGTTGAAGGTCGAGCATGACATTTTTTCCTTGACACCCAACATCGGCTTCTGATAGAAAGAGAAGCATGCTTTTTCCTTGACACCCGGCATCGGCCTTGATATGAAGAGAGGCGACTGTCGGAAAGACCACCGGGCCGGATCCACCTGGCTGGCCAGGCCTGGTCGGAGAGAGAGGGGGTGAGAGCGGGGGACATTGAGCAGGAGAGTTGGGGAGTTGGCTGTGGATCCGTTAACCGAAGTCTCTTTGAAGGAGGCAAATCCATGAAAAAGGTAGGAGCGGTGATCCTGGTCACCCTCGTGGCGGCATTCCTGTGGGCGCTCCCCGCCTTTGCCGCAAAGCAGGTCTTAAGTGAGGACGAGCTGGATCTGATCACGGCCGCCGGCCAGCCGAAGGTCCTCCAATCGTCGAATGGCGGCGACATCACTTTCAGCGACGAAGCGTTGTACGCGATGGAGCTGGCCGGCGGCGCACAGGAAGAGCTTCGTGCCCTGACGGTGAACAACAC
>JACQHM010000194.1 GCA_016199025.1 Candidatus Methylomirabilota bacterium
ACAAAGTCGCAGAACCCTACGACCCCGTCCACCAGGACCGGGTAGAGCATCATCCGATCGGCCAGGTTTGGGTTCAAGTGGCTAAAGAAGTAGTAGGGAAGGTAGAGGAGCTCCTGGGCTCGGATCGTGAGCGTTGGCCGAAGGAGCCCATTTTTCGCCAGCCGAGGGGCGAGGGACCGGAGGGCCCCTTCAGGAACGCTCCCCTCGCAACTCAGGATCTCCACCCTCCCAACCAGACTCATCGCTGCGGAGATCGGAGCCTTGCCTCGACCTGTTGGAGATGGGCCTTCGCCCTCCTGGCCAGCCAGTAGGCACCAGCGGCAAAGAGGAAGAGGAAAACCGCTGTGACAAACTCCATCAGCTCGTAGAAGGCCGGTTCCGTGTCCGGGATCCTCACCATGGCAATCAACGTGCAGACCGCGTAGAAGATGAAGATCCAGGCCAGGACCAGGCGGGAGGTATGCTCCACCTTCAGGCTGTATAACAGCTCGGCCGGCTCCACGGCCATGTGCTCGATCCACCGGGTCGGCTCCCTTTCGTCGTGCTCTCGCGCCATTGCTTCCTCCCTACAATTCGTCAATTGTCAATGGACGCTTTGGATGAGGCTACCACCAGATGATCACCCAGAGGGCCAGGTAGGCCAATATCACGATGGTCCAGGTGCGGGGCTGTTTGTACCAGGGAAGCCCCTCGGTCCCGTAGATCGGGTCCCCCGCCTCCTCGACTACCCCCTTCTCGCTCACCACCCCCACGCGCCGGTGGAGGTATGGCTTCACCTGGGGCGGGAAGGTGCCCAGGACGTAACCCTCAATCTCCTTCTCCGGGATGGGACCCTTGACGGCGTTCTCGATCAGGCTGATGACCACCATCAGGGCGGTCGTGAAGAGGAAGTTCCACAGGGGGACCGTCGTGAAGTGGGTGAGGATCTTGTAGCCGAAGGGCGTCGGGAAGTCCTTCGGCATGGCAAACCAGGGGAAGAGCCCGGTGAGCCAGAGACCAAAGATCGCGCCCCCCATCATCCCCAGGAACGCTGACCACCGGCTGAAGAAGCGGGAGATCGTGGACCAGACCATCACGGCGAAGAGGGGGGAGATGAGGGCACCGGTCAGCTTGACCCAGACCACGATGTAGCCCCCTCCCCGCTGGATGATCGGGATGAAGAGGAGGCCCAGGATGAAGTTCACGGTGGTGAGCAGTCTCGCCACCAGGAGGTAGTGCTCCTCGGAGGCCTCCCTCCTGATGATCTTCGCATAGATGTCCCGGGTCAGGATCCCGGCGCAGCTCTGGGCGTTGGACGGGACCGTGGAGAGGGTAGCGGCGAAGATCCCCGCCAGGAGCAACCCCAGGATGCCGGGGGGGGCCAGGTCCTTCATCACCTGGACGTAGACGGCATCAGGCTTCCCCCCCACCGCCGGGTTGAACTGGGGGGCCATGTAGCCGTAGAGGATCACGCCGAGGGTCCCGACCCAGACGATGGAGAACTGGTGGATCAGGGCGATGGGGCCGGCGGCGAGGTAGCCTAAGCGGGCATCCATCTCGGTCCTGGCCCCCAGGGGTCGGGAGATCTGCTCCGCCTGGATGACGGCGTAGGAGCCGATGGCGAAGAACATCCCGATGAAGGCCAGCCCCACCGGCATCCAGGGGGCGGAGGGGATGTGGCCGAAGCTGTAGAAGCTGGACTGAATGACGTCCCCGCTGATCGCGTGCTTCACCGCCCCGGCCGCCGTCTTCTCCAGCATGGCCGACCAGCCCCCCACCTTGTGGAGGCCAATCAAGAACATGACCCAGGAGGTCAAGGTCATCAGGGACATCTGGGCCGTGCCCGTCACCATGGCCGCCGAGAGGCCGCCCATGACGGTGTAGCCCAGGCAGAGGAGGCCGATGATGATCATCCCGGTCAAGAACTTGGTCCCCACGGCGATCTCCATGACGATGGCCATCAGGCTCAAGATCGCCCCCATCACGTAGACGCGCTGGAGCCAGATCAGGAACCCTCCCCAGAAGCGGGCCGGGTAGTTGAAGCGGAGCTCCAAAAATTCGGCCGGGGTGTAGACCCCGGCCCGGTACATCTGGGGGATGATGGTCGCGCTGCCCAAGAGCCAGCTCGACTGGAGATAGAACGTGTAGACGGCCATGCCAAGCCCCCCATGTTGGTAGCTCATGCCGGCACAGCCTAAGTAGTCGGCCACGTCGGACTGGGTGGCCTGGCAGTCAGGGCCGATGATGTACCACTTCTGGGTCCGGCCGGCCAGGAGGAAATCCTTGACCGACCGGATGTACCCTTTGAAGAAGAACGTCATACCTGTCGCCACCACGATCAAGACAGTGGCCACAAGGACAACCCAATCGATCCATGTCATAGCTCCACCCCTCCCCCTCTATCCGATCCATCCCTCCGGCTGCTCCAATAGCTCCTTCAGCTTGGCCAAGAACTGGGCCGCCGGCGCCCCATCGATCAGGCGGTGGTCGAAGACCAACGAGAGGCCCAGCATGGCCCTGATGTGAATCCCTCCGTTTAAGACGACAGGCTTCTCGACGATCTTCCCCACCCCCAAAATGGCCGCCTGGGGCGGGTTGATGATGGGGGTGAACAGCTCCACCCCGAAGCCCCCCAGGTTTGTGACGGTAAAGGTCCCCCCTTCCAGATCGTGAGGAACCAGGCGACCGGAGCGCGCCTTCTCGGCGATGGCCCTGGCCTCCCTGGCGATCTCCAGGAGGGACTTTTTGTGGGCATCCCGAATCGCCGGGGCGACCAGCCCCTCACCTAGATCCACGGCAAAGCCCAGGTGCACCTCCTTATGGACCCGGATCCCCTCAGGGGTCAACGTGCAGTTGATCCGGGGTTTCTCCGTAAGGGCGACGACCACCCCCTTCAAGATGAGATCGTTGTAACTGATCTTCAGCCCGGATTCGGCCTCCCAGCGGGACCCTCGCTCCTTTCGGAGCTCGACCAGACGGGTCACGTCCGCTTCGGCGAAGAGGGTGACCCGGGCGGCATTCCGCCAGCTCCCCCCCAGCCGGTCGAAGATCGCCTTCCGCATCCCGGTCAAGGGGATGAGATCAGGGACGGCCTCGGCGGCCGGGACGCCTGCTTTCATGGCTTCGATGGCCCGCTGGACATCCTCCTCGACGATCCTCCCCTCCGGCCCGGTCCCGACTAAGGTCTCGATCTTGATCCCGTGCTCCTCGGCCAGGCGTTTGGCCCGCGGGGTGATCTTCACTTTCTCGCGGGACGGGGCGGCCACCGCCGCCTGAACCGGCGCGGCCGCTGGAGCGGCAGGGGCCTGGACCGCTGTCGGGGCTGTCGCTGGCGCAGGAGCCTTGGCGGCTGCCGGAGTCGGTGCCGCCCAGGAAGCTAACAGGGCCGAGATGTCCTCCCCTTCCTGAGCGATGATCCCCATTGCCCCTCCCACCCGAAGCGTGGTCCCTTCCGATACCAGGATCTTCGCAAGCTGGCCAGGCGCAGGGGCCTCCAGCTCGTACTCCACCTTCTCTGTTTGAAGGAGGACGACCGGCTCTCCTTTCCTCACCTGGTCCCCTTCCTTCTTCAACCAGCGGAGGATCGTTCCCTCCTCCATCGTCTGCCCCAGTTGGGGCATATCAATCCGTGTCGCCACAACTTCCTCCTCGATGAGAAAGCCTTCAGCAATCAGCCTTCAGCTTTCAGCTTTTTTCCTTGTCTGGCTGACGGCTGATAGCTGAATTCTACCCTTTAGCCGACCAGCTCCCGGATGGCCCGCTTGATCTTGTCCTCGTCGGGGGTGACGAAGGCCTCCAGCTTCGGGTTGAAGGGCATCGGCGTATCCAGGGCCGTCACCCTCTTCACAGGCGCATCCAGATAATCAAAGGCCTTCTCGGCCACCGTCGCCGCGATCTCGGCCCCGATGCCGCATCTCCTGACGGCCTCGTGGACGACGACCAGCTTCCCGGTCTTTTTGACCGACTCCAGGATCGTGTCCTCGTCCAGGGGGGTGAGGGTCCGGGGGTCGATGATCTCGACGTCAATCCCCTCCTGCTCCAGGTCCTTCGCCGCATTCAACGCCTTGAGGACCATCCGGGAGGTGGCCACCACCGTCACGTCCTTCCCCGGCCTTTTGATGTCCGCCTTCCCGAGAGGGATCACATACTCCTCCTCCGGAACCAGCCCTTTCTCGGCGTACAGGAGCTTATGCTCCAGGAAGATGACAGGGTTGTCGTCCCGGATAGAGGCCTTCATGAGCCCCTTGGCATCATAGGGGGTGGACGGTTGAACGACCTTCAGGCCCGGGACGTGGACGAACCAGGCCTCCAAACTCTGAGCATGCTGGGCCGCCGAGGAGCGCCCCGTCCCGCCCTGGGTCCGGATCACGGCGGGGGCTTTGGCCTTTCCCCCGAACATGTACCGGATCTTGGCCATCTGGTTCACGATCTGGTCCATAGCAATAGCCATGAAATCAACGTACATGATCTCTGCCACCGGACGCATCCCGACTAGGGCTGCTCCCAGGGCGGCCCCCACGATGGCCGCCTCGGAGATGGGGGTGTTCCTGACCCGCTCAGGGCCAAACTCATCCAAGAGTCCTTGGGTGACCTTGTAGCTTCCGCCAAACTCAGCGATGTCCTCTCCCAGGAGGAAGACAGAAGGATCCCGCCGCATCTCCTCCCGGAGCGCTTCCCTGACGGCTTCTCGATAGGTAATCTCCCGCATCGCTTCACCTCATGATTCCACGAAGATGTCCTGAAGGGCTTCTTCTAATTCGGGCTCGGGGCTTGCCTCGGCGAAGCGGATCGCCTCCTCCATCTCTTTGGCCACATCCTGATCAATCTGGTTCAGCTCCGCCTCGGTGGCCACCCCGGCCTCGATGAGCACCTTCCGAAAGTTCGGGATCGGGTCCCGCTTCCTCCACTCCTCGACCTCTTCCCTCGTCCGGTAGATCCCGACGCCGGGGTCGCCGACAAAGTGCCCCATGAACCGGTAGGTCTTCGACTCGATCAGGGTCGGGCCTTCACCTTTCTTCGCCCGCTCAACAGCCGCCTTGGTCGTCTCGTACACGGCCAGGACATCCATGCCGTCCACGGTCACACCCGGGATCCCATGGGCCTGGGCCCGGACGGCAACGTCCTTGATCTTCTGGTGGACCCGCTGGGGGGTCGTCTCGGCGTACTGATTGTTGTGGCAGAGGAAAATGACGGGGAGGTCCCACACGGCGGCCAGGTTCAACGCCTCATGGAAGGCCCCGGTGTTCGATCCGCCATCGCCAAAGAAGGAAAGGACCACCTGGTCGGTCCCCTTCATCTTGAAGCCCAACGCCGCCCCGACCGCATAAGGGAGCCCAGCCCCGACGATCCCCGTTGCCCCCAGGATGCCGAGATCGAGGTCGGCGATGTGCATCGAGCCGCCCTTCCCTTTGCAGTAGCCCGTCTCCTTGGCGAACAGCTCGGCCATCATCCGGTCAAGGGTCGCCCCCTTGGCAATGATGTCGCCGTGCCCCCGGTGAGTACTGGTCATGTAGTCCTCCGGCCGGAGGGCGGCGCAGGCCCCGACGGAGGACGCTTCCTGGCCGACGGAGGAGTGGAGGAATCCGGGGAGCCTTCCCTTCATGAAGAGGTCCGCCGCCGTCTCCTCGAACACCCGGATCTCGCCCATCTTCCGGTACATGTGAAGCAGCTTGTCCTTGCCGATCTCGGATACCGCCATGAAAACACCCTCCTTACCTTACAGGCCTTCTTTGACCACCCGCAGACAATAGGCCAGAGCATCCTCACCGCCGAATCCCCCCGCCTTGGTGACCAGGAGGAGCCCCTCGAAAGGACCCCCTCGAAGCCAACCGGCGGGGATGCCCGGAAGGACCTCCGTGACCAGTTCGATCCCAGACGCCCCTAAGGCGAAACAGGCGGCCCTGGCCGTTTCACCGCCTGTCAGGGTCAGGCCGACTGTGGGGTCGGCCTCGACGACGGCTTTCGTGACCCTCCCGAGGGCCCGGGCGATGATCGTGGCAACGTCCACCGCCTCCTGAGAAGCTAATCCTTCGGGCCGCACCACCAGGTCGTAACCCCGGCTGATGCTCAGGGCCGCTTCCTTGGCGACCCTCGTCGTTTCATCCGCTTCGTCGTGGAAAAGCCTGGAAAGGCGAAGGCCCAGGATCTTGACACCTGGCACCCGGCTTAAGAACCCGACCTGGGAGGCCGTGACGGGATTGGGGCTCCCGGCGATGACCAGGACCCGCTCCGACTGCAGCCTGGGGTGATCTTCGGTCACCCGACCAAGCCCCCAGACCTCCGCCAGCTCCATCGCCAGGCCTGCCGAACCGGCCACTACCTGGTCCAGGGATAGGGGAATGAGGGTAGCAGCGATTGTCTTGAGATCCTCTTGGTCGGCAGCATCGAGGGCCAACACCTCCTTCCCCTCCCCCCAGGTCTCTCCCATCTTCTTTTTTAAGAAGGCCGGCCCGCTCCTCACGACGTCCAGGGGAAGATGATCGATGCTACGCCGCATTTGGGCCTTGAGGAGCGACGGGAGATCCGTTTCCCGGAGGGTGGGATCCTCCGGGACGGCACCGCGGATCAAGAGGCGTCCCCCCTGGAACGTCCTGCCTTGAAGCGGGAATGCCGGAGCCACGACGGCCCGCCGAACGTGAAGGGCGTCCATCGCCGCCTCCAGCTCCGCCCCGACGTTCCCCCGAAGGGTGGAGTCGAGTTTTTTGTAGAGGCTTTCGATCCCCCCTGCTTTCAAGGCGAGGCATGTTTCCGCCGTTCGACGATAAGCGGCCTCGGCCGGGATGGCCCGGCTGTCGGTGTCCAGGACTAGAATGTCCGAGTTCCGAAGTGTCTCCTTCGCCCCCTCGGGGGAAAACAGCACAACGACCTTTAAACCTTTTCGTGAGAACTGAACCCCTGTGTCGCATCCGCCTGTCAAATCATCGGCGACAACCCCGAGCTTCAAGGCCATGGACCCCCATGAGCAGCGATGACGGCTTCCACGCTCCCAACCCTCTTCACCCCCACCTGCCCCCTCCCCCATCGAAGGGGGAGGAAGTAGATTGCGGGAGGGGGCCCCACAAAACTCCCCCCGCCCCTGGCGGGAGGAGGCGAGGGGAAAGGGGGTGACCGGTTACCCCCCGATGTTTCCTCACCAGACCCTGATCTCGTGGACGGTCTTCAAGAGGGGAAGCAAAAGGGGGGCACTTGGCCTTGTTCTTACCTTACCGACCTACTCTTGTCAAGGATTTTTCCGCCAAGAGAGGGATCCCTCTCGGAGGTTCTGGTCTTGACAGGATCGAAGGCCTATCACTTGGGGCAGGTGGAGGCTTGGGCCCAGGCCACGAGGCGAAGAATGGGTGCAAGGTGGCTCGTATGAGAGTCCGACAACGTTTCGGCAGCGCCTTCGTATCCTGAGAAAGGAGGGAGGACTGACGGCTGGGCGAAAAACGGGTCCGCCTCGTTCCTCACCTCAAGAGGCGGATCAGGGTGACGGAGTAGGGGGAGACGTCCAGGGTCTCCCGGTACTCTCCCATCGGCCGGAGGGTCTTCTCCTCGACCTTCTGGAGGGCCACCTCGGGCCATTCGTTGATCTGAGCGGGCGTTTGCCCGGCCGCCAAAGCTGCCTCGATCGAACTTCTTATAGTATAGCTATTGCTGTGCGTAGCGTCGATCACGTAGCGCTCATACCGGACGAGGTCAAGGGGAAGATTGGTAAAGCGCAGCTCAACAGCCACTAATGCTCTCACCTGCGTACGTGCCTGCTGGACATAGGCCGCCACCTCAACGAGATCTTGCTTCACCAGCTCAGGGAGCCCAAGCCTCCCAACATCGAGATTCCCGCGTTGTAACGCCTTGACCACCTGCTCCAGCTCCTTTCGCGTCAACCCGTAGGTTGTGAACATCTCCTTGGTGTAGCCCTTCTCCCAAAGGAGGCGGGCAACCGCCTGGTGTAACATCCCCCCATCTGGGATAAAGTTGGCAACAAGAAGCGTCACGCCTTCGTCACCTCGCGTACCGATCGCTGCCAGGAATGGATCGGTGACTTCGACCTTGACCTGCTCTTCCCCCAAGTAACTCAACGTGCGAAAGGCGTTATACACGGGCTTGATGATCAAGAACTTGGTGAAGATCCCGAAGTCTCCGCCGAACAACCCGTTGTACTGGCTAGGCTTCTCCTCCACGAGCGACGTAAACGCATGATGGGTAATCCCGGCCTTCGCCATCCCCACCAGGGCCGCCATCGCGTAGGACGCTGTGTATTCGGTATCCCGTTCAGGGCTAAAGATCGTCGGATACTGAAACTCTCTCCAGGTTGACCATTCTCCGAGGAGCATCGGGGTTGTCTCGGGATAGCCAAATTTCCGAAGCCATTCTCGGATCTCTGTCGTGGCTTTCTGAAAGCCGCCAGACGGCTCGATGTGAAAGCCATGCCAGATCAGAAAATCGATAGGAAGCCGATCAAGGCCGAGTTCGGGCACGGGGGTCGTGGCACAGTACTGGGTGTAGTTATAGAGCATAGGGTTTTGGTCTTTGTCCTCAGGGTTCTTCCAGAAGGTGCTATGCCAACCGGCAACGGAGGGCCCTCCGATCTTGGCATCTGGCCTCGCCCGTCGGGCGCCAATGACAGTGTATTTGTACAACTCAAAGAACTCTTCCTCCGTGCCCTGCCAGCGGACACCTTCGGGCTCCCACCAGACCTTATACCAGGCATCAAGCCCAAGCTGATTGCTATAATAATCCACAATGGTCTGCACCACCTCGGCCCACTGCTCATAATCCTTTGGCGGAGAGGCCCCCCAGACGGCTAGCCACTCGCCGGGCTCAACTGGTCTGGTATCGTCCGGGTTCGACGAAAGCCATCGGGGCATACTATAAATAGCGATGACGACTTTACCGCCGTATTTCTCAATCCTCTTCAGGAACGCATCATACTCCGGCTGAGCATGAAGCCGGTTGACGAGATCCTCGAAACTTTGCGAGGCATACAGGAACTGCACTGTGCCAACCTCGATAGCCCCAGGCTTGTGATCCCGGAAAAACTTCTCCTGAATGTAGACAGGGTACACTCTTTCAGCACCGTAAGCGAACATTCCCGAGCGGAAGAGGAAGGGGAGGGGACCTGCCTCCTGACCGGCATCTAACTCTATCGATGCCGGCTGGGCTGCAATGGAACTGACAAGAGACAAGCTGATGACCAGCGCGACGAACAGAACACCCTTTTTCATGACAGATCTCCTTGAAAGGTATTTCGTAACACGATCAAGACCCTCCAGAGCGCTCCGCAGTGGTCCAAGAAAGCTATGCAGGGCGCCAGGCTCACCCGCACCTGGTGCCCTGTTCGTATTTCGATGGGAGCTGCCGTTCAAATGTGGCATGCATCACACCTCCAGGCGCGGGTGTTCATCGCCAAAAGACATGCAACATCTGGGCCAGGTGGGAGGTTCCCGACTATCACTCTCTCCTGTTGCTGGGTCCCTCAAAGCACAAAAGCCCGCCGAGGTCACGGCGTACCTCAGAGGGCCTTTGACAATTTTTGACGTCGATCCGACGAACCTGCTTAACGCCTCGTGATCACCTTTGTCGTCACCAGGGTGGCAACTTTCGCGTAGAATCCTTCCAGAGGCTCCGATCCGGGCAACTCAGGCTGGGGACAGGAGGTGGGACGGATGAGGTGGAGTTCAGGTGCTGAAGAAACGGATCACCGGGGTTTTGAGCGGCAAGGGGGGTCCCTGCGTTGGGGGTTCCGACGAAGACCACCCGGCCGAACCGAACGGAGGTCTGAGTCTTCGCAAGCTTCCCCTAGAATCTAAAGGAGGGGGTGCCATAGAGGACGTAGCTGGCCCAGGTTGGCTCGGCGAATCCAAATCGGTTAAGGACCTCGTTCCTGGCCAGGGCCATGGCCTCCCCCAGATCCTTGCCGTCGGCAATCATCCTTCGGTAAAGGATCTCGGCGAAGACCGACGCCGCCCGGTCGTCCACCTCCCAGGTCGTGCCCAGGTAGAGGTTGACCCCGGCCTTGATGAAGCCCTCGGCGAGGCCATAGGCGATCTCGGTATTTCGTTGGTCGGGCTTCTGAAACCTCCCCGATTCGCAGGCGTTGTCGAAGACCAGGACAGGAGGCCTCGGCGTGTTCTCGAACCGGAAGGCCTCGATCTTCTCCCGGGTCTCAATGTCCACGATCCACCCGCTCCTCTTTGGCTCGACTTCGTCAAAGAAAGCGTGGCCGGAGTAGTGGAGGATCTCGTACCGGCCCGTGTTAAGCCGGCTGATGAGGTCCCTGGACTTGGTCAAGCCCTCCTGGACCTGGCTTCTCTCCCAGAGGTCCACCTTGATCTTGGTGAGGGATTGCTCGATCAGCTCTTTCAGGCGGCGCCCCTCTTCTTCGGCCTCGGGGAGGTCTCCGGTGGGGTTGGCGACGATCAGCATGTCGATCTCGTCGTCCTTCGCATCGCCGTACCCCCGCCGGAAGCTCGAGTACTCCTCCCGGACCTGCCGTCCGAGGGGGAGCTGGCAGAGGAACCGCTCCAGCTCGTCGTCGTAGATCAGCTCCCACGGGATGTAGGCCAACGGTTGATCCAGGGAGAGGATGAGGTTGAAATCCTTGGACATATTCCGCACATGATCCATGATCTCCCTGGGGATCAAGGCTACCCGGAGATCTCTCCCGTCCCTCATGAGCCTCTCCCTGACATCCTCCCCCTTCTGGTTCAGCCCCTCCAGCCAGGCGCGGTCCCCGTACTGGAGGATCGCCTCAGAAAGCTCCCTGACGGCTTGGGGGCTGTATTGGTGTTTGACCATGACCTCCACGGGCCGATCGGTCAGGATGCTGTATTTCAGAACGTCCTCCTCGCTCCGCACTGTCATGTACATGACCTTCTTGGCCTCCGGTGGCCTCATTTCAACGGGGGGGAGGCGGAGCTCGCGAAGCTCCAGGAGGAAGGAGGCGGAGGGTTCCTCCCCGGCCCGTTCGAACCCTCGTTTGATGGCCGGAAGCTTCGTGCCATCGGCCTCCGCCAGGGTCACCTCGTGGATGCGGCGGGACGGATCCAGGGTGGTCAAGGCCTCAGCGAGGGATCGGAGGAAATCGTAGGAAGCTTCCTCAGCGTCGAGGCCTCCTCCCCCCGCCCCGAACAGGATGGTCGAGAAGCTTGGAATGTTGAGCTGGAGCATCCCTTCGACCAGGCGTCTCATGATCTTCCGCAGAAGATCGGGATCGTTCTCCTTCTTCTCCCTCATCTTCTTGGTAAAGACATCGTAGTCTCCCAGCCCCATCACCACCGCGACCTGGGCGGACAGCTCCCCCGCGAGGGCAGGGATGGGGAAGAACTCGCCCAGGTCCCCTTTGAGGATGCCGTTCTCAATGAACCGGCTGATGGCCCCCCTCAAGACCCGATCCACGGCCGCCTCGGCCCCCCCTGGAGGGATCCCCCTGAAGTGGCTGACGACGATGGCCGTCGTCTCGGCTTTTGTGATGGAGCCATGGGCCAGCCTGATCAAGAGCGGCCGCTTCATCGTCCTTCCTCCAGATAGGCGCTTAAAAAATCGCCCCACTTGATGTCGTTGGCGAAGTCCAGCTCTTTATAGAAGACCGACGGGTTCTTGAAGGGCGGGAAGTAGATGGAGATCCCCTTCACCTTCTGCATCCCTGGGCCGAGATGCTTCTCGGCGACGAGGGGGGTCTGGGCCCCTTTCCCCTCGATGGCGTTCGCCACCTCCCGGCAGGCCTTTTGAACTTCCTGAGAGGTTGTGTTCTGGGCGAGGGCAGAGGCGAAGTGATGGAGGTCCACATAGAAGTTGTCGAAGAAGCGGGTCGATCGCCGCCAGGCGGCGTAGATGGCTTGATCGAGGTCGCTACTCGGGAGCTTCGCCAGGAGGGCCTTTGCCAGCGTATCAACAGCCTGCACCAGGTCGCCGAGCTTCTCCAGGTCGAGGGCGGCCTGGGTGACATCCTGGTCGAAGGGCCCCGGCTTGTCGTAGGACTCGATGTACCGGTCAACGACGACCCTGCCGAAGTCCCTGGAGGAGATCTTGGGATTATCCGCTAGCCCCTTGAGGATCGTGTTGTAGGGCCAGCCA
Organism: Candidatus Methylomirabilota bacterium; assembly: GCA_016199025.1. GTDB lineage: Bacteria > Methylomirabilota > Methylomirabilia > Methylomirabilales > JACQHM01 > JACQHM01. Next base: position 12,037 of record JACQHM010000194.1, read on the forward strand.
TCGGCGGGCTCCGTCTCCTCGGACCCCACGAGGAAGCGGGCGTAGTCCTTGATCTGATACGCCACCTCGAGGTTCGTCATCAGGCAGGCGTCCATCCCGACGACGTCCACCTTTTTCCCCATGAGCTGGCTCATGGACTGGAGGATCCCTTTCAGCTCCTTGTTGTCCAGGCAGTCGCTGGAGCCGTCATCATAGCAGATGCCCCGGAGCTTGGGTGGGAGCTCAAAGATCTGACGGCGGGCCGAGTGGAAGAAGCTCCGCCTAAGCTTCGCCGCGGCCCGGAGCGTGATCTCCCGCCTTGAGGGGGCCCCTTCGCCGACGAGCATCTCGGGCGGGACGTAGAAGCCCGATCCGTGGTTCCAGAGGATAAGCAGGTACTGCTGGGCCGGATAGCTCTGGACCCCGTATCGGATGAAGTCCTTCAGGATCCTGGGATCCCCGGTGTTGGTCTCCCCCAAGTCGGCGAGGAGCTTGGAGGTGATCCTCCGCATCTCGACCCCCTGGGTGATGTAGTAGCGCCTGGCGCTCCTCCAGTCGTCGTTACTTCGATCGTAGTCCGCGGCCCGATCGACCTGGACGAGGATGTCCACCACGCCCTCCCGCGACCCGACGACCTCCATCTCGTTGATGTCCTTGATGGCGGCCCCCTCCAGGTCGTTGTCGCCAGCCAGGTAGGCCAGGACCGTCCACTGGGCTTTCTTCCCCTTCGCTGCCATCGCCATCTCCTTTCCTCCTCCCACCTTAGACGAGCTTGAGCAGGCCTTCAATGATGAGCTTGGTGACCCCGGCCACGAGGCGCTGGGCGCTGGCTTTGGCGGCTACCTGGAGCTCAAGGGCCCTCATCTCGGTCAGGTCCTTCAGGTCCTTGACCAAGAGCTCGAATTCCTCCTTGGTGATCTGGCCCGCTGCCAGCAGGTCGAGATACCGCTCCAGCTTCTCCCCCTGGCTCCTGATGAAGTCGTTCGCGTCCTCCTTGGACAAGCTGATCAGGATTTTCAGTTCGTCCTTGGCGATCTGTTTCCCACCCGCGATCAAGGTATCCACGAAGGTTTCCCACTGGGAAGGCATGGCACGCTCCTATTCGTTTTTGTTCTTCAACCGCTCGGTCCGGATTGCCGTATCAAAGGCCTCTTGGATGTTCTGCAACGCGTTCTGCATAAAGGCTACCGACCACTTCCCTTGCTTCTGGCGATGTTCGACGTGCCGTTCGAACATCTCACGGATGAGTTGGACCTGCCTGGCCGTCTCCCGGTTGGACTCACCTTTGCCCTTCTCGTACTCATAGACCTGGGCCAGTTCGAGCCGGATCTCGGCGATCTTCTCCTCGTTGAGGGGATCGTAGGTAAACGTCTCGTACAGCATTGCCACTTTGGGTTTGAGCGCCGTCAGGTTCCGAAAGGTGGTCGGATCGTAGTAGGAGGGTTGCAGGAGTGAGCAGCCGCTGAGGATTGCGACAAAGAGAAGAAGCTGAAGGCTTCGAACGACCTGAGTTCTTGAAGGGCAGAAGTGGCATCGAAGGCCAGGCCGGCTATGCATCCTTGGTCTCCTTCCCGGACCTTTGCAAAAGCCAGTTCCGACCCTCGCAAGAGAGATGCCAAAGGAGATTTGATGGTCTCCTTTTCAGCTTAGTGCTTGTCACGCAAGAGGAATTGGCACCTTTGGCCGAAAGGGGGATGATGGTTCAAGGGAAAAAAGGTGGTCGTTTTCAACCACGAATGGTCATTTCTAACGGTCCCACCAGATCCCGGGGATCTGGGTGGAGCAGGCGGGGCAGCGGCCGCCTTTCGTCAGGCGGTACTGGAGGATTTCGAAGCCGAAGCGCTCGATCAGGAGGGTCTGACAGGTGGGGCAGCAGGTGTTTTCGTAGGACCCCACCCGGCCGGGGAGGTTCCCCGCGTAGACGTACCGGAGGCCGACCTCTTGGCCGATCTCAGCCGCCCGGAGGAGGGTTGAAGGCGGGGTATTGTCGGGGTCGGTCATCTTGTAATCTTTGTGGAACGCGGTCACGTGCCAGGGGATGTCCGGGGAGAGGGAGGCCAGGAATTTGGCCGCCTGTCGAAGTTCGTCGTCGGAGTCGTTGAACCCCGGGACGATCAGGGTCACGATCTCGACCCAGAACCCCATCTCAACCAGGCGCTGGATGGTCTCCAGGACATTGCTTAAAAGGCCCCCCAGCTTCCGGTAGTTTCTGTCGGACATGGACTTTAAGTCCACCTTGTAGGCGTCGCACCAGGGCTCGAGGTATTCAAGGACCTCTTTCGTCGCGTTCCCGTTAGAGATGAAGCAGGTCTTGAAGCTCTGCTCCCTCGCCAGCTTGAAGACCTCGACGGCCCACTCCGCTGTGATCAAGGGCTCGTTGTAGGAGCTTCCCACAAGGTTCGCCCCGTAGCGCTTCGCCAACGAGACGAGGTGCTCGGCGGTGATGTTCATCGGCTGGACCCCCGCTGCCTGATCCCTCAAGGCCTGCGACGTCAACCAGTTTTGACAGTAAACACAGTGATAATCGCATCCGAGCATGCCGAAGGTCAAGGTGTTGGAGCCGGGGAGGACGTGGAAGAAGGGCTTCTTCTCGGTGGGGTCACATTGAAGGGCGGCCACGTAGTTCGCCGGGACGTAGAGGGTCCCCCCTTTGTTGAAGCGGACCTTGCAGATGCCGCGCCTCCCCTCATGGATGAGGCAGCGGTGGCCACAGGCGTAGCAGCGAACATCCCCGCCGGGGAGCTTTTCGTAGAGTTCCCCTTCCTTCGTCAGGGCGTCGATCAGTTCAGCAAGTCTGACAGCCATCCCAACCTCTAGGGCAACCTCCATCCTTGAATATACCTCAACTCTCTCCTTTGTCAAGCCCGCTGTGCCGCTAGGCCTGCTTGGCCTCGGGGATGACGAGGCGCCGGCCCGGCCTGAGCTGCCTCGGGTTCTGGATCTTGTTGGCCTTCTTCAGGGCGGTAGGGGTAGTCTGGTAAGCCTTGGCGATCTGCCAGATGGTCTCCCCCGGCTTGACCCGGTGGAACCGCTTGACCTTCGAGGTCTTCCCTTTTTTCTCTCCCGAAACGGGTGACGAGGCAAGCTTCCCTCCGACCTTGGCGACGGTCTCACGCTTTGGACTCAGCTTAGCGGAGACCGAAGCCACCACCGCATCTCCGCCATAGGTCTCCCAGAGGTCAAGGGTGGCCAGGAACTCGGCGTAAAAGTTCTTGACGGCGAAGCCAAAGGCCCTCCCTTCGTGGTTGACGATGATCTCCTCGAGCTGGTCGGAGCCGACCTTCTCCTTGGCCTGGAGCATCCCCATCCGGCCATAGTTATAGGCGGTGATGGCCAGGGGCCAGTTGCCTAGAAGCTCGTAGTTCTCCCTGAGGAGTTTCGCAGCCGCCTCGGTGGCAAGATACGGGTCCTTCCGTTCATCCCGATCCGGGGTGATGGTCAGGAATCGGCGACCCGTCCCCGTGATGAACTGCCAGATCCCGACGGCCCCGGCCTTGGAAACGGCCTTGGGGTTAAAGAAGGATTCGACCATGGAGAGGACCACCAGTTCCTCCGGGACGCTATAGCGTCTGAAGATCCTCGCCATCTTCGGGGCGTAGATCTTTCCCCGCTCCAACCCTGCGAGAAACTCCTCCTTGAGACCCTTTTGAACCCGGATCTGCTCTGCCGCCTTGGCGAAGACCTCCGGCGGGCAGGGACACTTCAGCGCCTCGAACACATGCTTCTCCTCCCGGGTCAGTGGATCGGAAGGGAGCCCGCCCCATCCCAACCTGGTCAGGACGGCGGCGTACCGCTCCTTCACCGGCTGCATGGCTTTCATCGCCTCTTGGAACGAGGGCTCCCTCTCGCCGAGAAGCTCTACGACATTCACCACATCGTAGATGACGGAGAAGTCCTCCCGGTCGTGGAGGAGATATTCTTTGGTGCTGAACTCCGTGTAGACCCGCTTCCAAAAGGCGACGGATGCCTCCAGCGAGGGAGGGGTAGGAAACAGGGAAGAGGATTTGGGGGGGCTTGACCACGCCAAAGGAGGGATCAACAACCAGACAGCGAGGACCAGGAGCAGGATCCCGAAGGCCCTTCGTTTCGGCTCAACCGTTTGACCCATGATACCTCTCCTTCGCCTCCTTAAGGTTTGCCTTACGCTCGCTTCCTCCGCCAGATCGAGCTCATGGTGGCAATTGCGGTCCCCCGCTCATCGTAGGCCAGCCAGAGTTCGACCTCGTACCCTTGCCGCTGAAGCTCTCGAACGATCTCACGGTCCTCCTTCGCTTTGAACCCGGACGGCTTCGCACCCGGGCGGAAGGCGTTGGTGACGAATTCGTATCCGTCGTCGAGCAGTTTCTGGATCTTCGGATCCTTCCCGGCTAAGAGCGCGAGATAAGCTTCCCGTCCCCCGGCCAAGGGCGTTTCCTCCCTAAAAAAACTCTTGACAACGCTTCAAAAATCCCTATAATCGCCCTTCTGGAATCACCGCGGGCCTATCACCGGATCCCACCTCTTCGACGAACACTTCGAGAGCGCTCACCTGATTCAATTCCGTTCCGGGGACAAAGAAGCGGCCGATGACAAGCCGCCGTCCGGCGGCACAGGTAAGCGTTTATGCGCCTTGCGGTGAATGAGAGCCAAGACAAAATCGCCTTGTGGCATAAGGCAAATCGAGAAAGGAGGGTGAGACGTGGCAAAGGAGCGAACCGCCGGCGCCAAGCTGGCCAGCCGCGGCAAGATGGCAGCTCCCAAGAGCGTCGGGAGCTGCTCGTGCGGCGGCGAGCTGATCTGGACTCGGGTCTTTGCACCCAGGGCCCGGATGATGAAAGTCTGCGACAAGTGCGGGGCCGAGCTGCCGAAGACGTTAAACGGCAACGGCTTCTAACGCTTGAAGCCATGGGATGGAGGGGCGGCGTCTTCATGAGAGGCTGCCCCTCCGTTTTTTCCTTGCCCACCGCCTTCTCCCCCGAAGCCTCCACAAGAAGAAGAGGAGAAGAACTGCCACCGCCCAGGTGATCCAGTCTGGGACCATTTCCCGGAAGGTGGGCCCTTCCTTTCGTTCCCGTTTCTCCTTCCGGTACGCCGACGGGCTCTCGGTCAAACCCGATTGAGGGTTCCAGATCCCTACCTCGCGGCGCCGGGCCTCCCGCTGAAGCCTCACAAACCGGTCGGCGTAGCGGACGTTTGGCGGGATGGTCAGGAGCATGGCGAGCCCTTCTTTGACCAGCTCCTCGTTCAACATGGAGCCGTCCACGTACAGGTAGGCCAGGAGCCGTCCGTAGCGGTCCCGTTCCCGGGTGTCCAGCTCCAATCGTACCGGATGCTTCAAGGCCCGCTCCCTGGTAAACTCCGTCGCCTTCTCCCCCCAGACTCCCTGTCCCTTCTCCGGGGCATCCACCCCAATCAAGCGAACCTTTTCCTGGCGGCCGCCGATCCTGACCTCCAGGGTATCGCCATCGGTGACCCTGGTGACGATCCCTTCGAACGTCGTCCTGGCCCCGAGGGAGGGCTCGACCTGGAGGAGGGCGATCAGGATGAGCAGAAAAAGATGCCGGATCATGCCTCCTTCACAAAAGATCACCTTGGCCGGTAGGCGACCCGGTAGACCCTCCCCGCTTTTTTATCGGCGATGTAGAGGCTCCCATCGGGCCCCACGGCGAGGTCCGAGGGCTTCCCGCACTCCTCGCACCGCCCAATCCCGGATCGACGCGGCGATCGCGCGCTGCTCGCTCCCGAGGCAGGGAAGTCGGTCATGAACTCGACAGGCTTCCCGGGCGTCTCACCGTCGAAAGGGATCCAGACGACCATGTAGCCGACAGGGGTCGAGCGGTTCCAGGAGCCGAGCAGGGCAACGAAAAGGTTCCCCCGGTACTCCTTTGGAAACTGGGTTCCCGTGTAGAAGGCGAGGCCACCCGGTGACGAATGAGCCGGGAGCTTCACCAGGGGGGGAACCGTTTTGGAGCAGAACTCCGGCTTCCCCCACTCCGGGTCGGGGATCCGATCGCTAAAGCAGAACGGCCAGCCGTAATGCTTGCCCTCCTCAATGACGTTCACCTCGTCAGGGGGGAGGTCGTCCCCCAGCCAGTCCCGTCCGATCTCTGTGGCGTACATCTTTTTGGTCTCAGGATGCCAGATGAACCGGTAGGCGTTCCGAAGGCCCTCGGCGTAGAGCGCCATCCCGGTCCCGTCTGGCTTCCTGCGAAGGATGGCCGCCCGCCTCCGATCCTCCTCGATGCAGACGTTACAGGAGGAGCCGATGGAGAGGTAGAGCATTCCGTCGGGGCCGAACCCCAACCCTTTCGTCCAG